>JBFESM010000043.1:0-11326 GCA_041548445.1 Methanothrix sp.
AGCTGCGGGGTATTCGTTAAAAATAAATAATATAGATTACTCATTTAGAATCCTAGGGGGGGTAGCATACGGTGGCCGACCACCGCTCATTCGAAGAGGAAAACCCGGTCGCGAGAGAGATTTGCGATCAACCGATGACCAACGAAGTTCTTCTACTCGTTCCTGGGTTACTTGAGATCTCCCAAGCCTACTCGATCTCGTCGAGGAGGTAGTCTCCTTTGCGTCCCCCCAGAAGAACCTCGAACTCCGGCGGAGTCAGGATCGGGACCGGGTATTTGGCCTGGTCGTCCAGGGCGATCCTCGGGCAGGCGGTGCAGACCGCAGCATTCACACCCAGGTTGATCAGAACTTCGGGCTCCACCCTGTCCAGGTAGACCAAAACCATCTTTTTTCCGTGCTCTTCTCCCAGAGCCGCCATCTTTCTTGCGAGATTCATCCTCTTCTGTCCCGGCTTCTTGGAGACCAGCACCGCAATCTTTTCGGCATCCATAGCTCTTGCTATGGCTCCGTAACGGCGCTTCAGCATCGGAGCAATGTCCATGACCGAAACGTTGCCGGTCACCGGATCGGCGACCACCACCCTCTTTCCCGTGGCAAGGGCCACGCCGAGCGGATGGAACTGCCCGGTCCCCACAAACAGGTACTCATCGACGTCCGCATCTCGGGCGGCTTCGTAGTTGCACCCCAGAACCTGTCCCGGATACCTGATCCTCTTTCCACCCGGTCGGACCACGGCCTCGATCCCCCTCTTCTCCAGGACCTCCACAATATCATCCAGCTTGTGGACGTGCTGCACCGTGGTGACGACGCCCACCCGCCGACTGGAGAGAATGTCGGCCGCCTTCTCGACGGCCTCCTTGACGTCGGCCCTCATCCTCGCCTCGATGTAGACGACTCTGTCGTGGAGGGGGTCGCCCTCCAGCATCTGGGAATGGCCGATATGGATCACCAGGTCCGCCGCCCTGCATAAGTCGAGATCGACGTCACAGGCCCCATAACATGGGTCCCCGGAGACTATCACCTCTGCGTTCGTCTTCTCCTCGATCTCTTTTGCGACATGGGATGCCATCCTCTTCAGCCCCTCGGGGACCTGGATTCCGACAATTTTTGCGCCCGATCTTTTGATCAAATCCAAGGCACGATCAAGGTCGATCTCGAATAGTTCCAAGCTAGAACCACTTGTCGAGGGTGCTCTGCCCAACCTTCATCGCCTCCTCAAGCCTCTTGACCGCCTTCTCCACCCTCTCGGGGGAGAAATCCCTCTCATCGCATAGAAATCCCAGGATCTTCTTGGCACTCGGCTTTTTCATCTCGATCTCGTAATCGTCCGTGACCGGCGGGTCGAGGAATAGGTCCCTGATCTCGGCCGCGTTCTCGATCGTCTCGCCCCTGGCCACCAAGACGCTTTCCAGGTCTCCGTGCTTTGTTATCAGCTTCAGGGCGGTCTTGGGCCCGACCCGTTTCAGCCCCTCGTTGTAATCTGTCCCGCACATTATCCCGATCTCCACCAGCTGCTTTCTCTCGATCCCGAGGCGCGAAAGCCCCTTTTCCAGGCTTATGACCTCCGGCTGGACGTCGACGTATACGTTCTTTCCGGGAAGCTTCCTTTTGCCTGTGATCGCCATGTTCCTGACCACCTTCGGCGCGCCGAAGAGGAGGGCGTCGTAGTCCTGACTTCCCACGAGATCCACGTCGCCTTTGATCGCCATGAAGGCCGCCTGGGCCTCACCCTCCGAAGGCGCCTGGACGACCGGGATACCCATAGCTTCCAAGAGACGCTTTGAGTCGGCCACCATCTCGTCGCTGAGGCGGGATGCAGCCTGGGCGTATTTGAACCCGTCCAATCCCTCCTCCTTTGCCCGTTCCCACATCTCCTCAGCCTTGGATCTCGTTTCAGCCCTCTGGTTCAGTGTCTCTCTCTTGAAATGGGGCGGCTCCCCGTCGAAGACGAATGCCACCTTCGCCCCGACCTCCATCAGGTTCGTCATCCTGTAGAGGATCCCCGAAAGGTGAGAGGTGGTCCTGCCCGACCCGTCCTTAAGAGGGGTTCCGTCCTGCTGCCTGATTATGCTCAGAAACTGGTAGAGGGTGTTGAAGGCGTCCACCGCGATCCAACGCCCCGAAAGCTCCTTTATCTCTATATTCTCCCTTTCCAGGAGATCTCCCAAGTCGACTCCCATGAGAACTCCACCTTTATCCTTGAGTTATGCCGCCCTTCTCAGCACGACCAGATCTTCGATCGGATCTCTGGTGATCCAAAGTTAAATATTAGTTGAACGAGGATTAGATAAATGCGAGTATGGTTGGTGATGACGATGATCGAGATAACTGATGCGGCCGCCGAGGTCTTGAAGGGAACCATGATCGAGGGAAGGGTGGTCAGGATGATCCTGGCAGCCACCGACGCCACCGGCGCAAACTACGTCCTCGCCTGGGGCGACCCGGCCGATGATGATGTGGTCTTCGAGAGCAACGGCATCAAAGTCCACATGTCGCCTGAAGATGCCGAAATCCTTGGAGACAGCCCGACGATAATAGATTATGTGGACACCGAAGAGCTGGGAAGGGGCTTTGTGATCCAGGGCCCCGAAGAAGAAGACGCTTGCGGATGCGGCCACGATCACGGCGACGAGCACGAGCATGGCGGCTGTGGATGTGGTCACTAATTCCCGTTTAAGCTCAAAAGGGTCGAAAGATTTCCATCTATTTTTTTGAAGATTATTTCTCGAAAAATCCCACCATAACGGGAAATAAGCTTGCAACAATCCGAAAAATAAGGGGCAGAGTGGGGAAAACCCCACTCTGATTACGACTTATTCGAAGTTTCTCCCTCAGATCAGAGGGATGTAGTCCACAGACTCGGGGTTGGCGAGAGCAGAGGTGTCGCCGGTGGGGTTGCCAAGAGCCTTGGCCTTGATGACACGGCGCATGATCTTGCCGGACCTGGTCTTGGGCACGTCCTGGACGGGGATGACTGCCGCGGGTATTGCCAGCGGGCCAAGAGAAGTCCTGACGTGGGTCCTAAGGGCCTTCATCAGGTCGTCGGTTGCCTCGACTCCTGTGTTCAGGATGACGAAGGCTACGATTGCTTCTCCCTTTATCTCGTCGGGCTTGCCGATGACTGCTGCCTCGGCAACGTCCGGGTGTGCTACCAGAGCAGACTCGACCTCGGCGTTGGCGATCCTGTGACCTGCAACGCTCAAGACGTCGTCAATACGTCCCTGGATAAACCAGTATCCGTCCTTGTCCCTGGTGGCCTTGTCGCCAGCGAGGTAGGTGCCGGGCTTGGTGTTCCAGTACATGTCCCAGTATTCCTTCTTGTACCTGATCTCGTCTTTGTAGAAGGCTCTGAGCATCGATGGCCAGGGCGTCGGGTTCACGATGTTTCCGCCAGCTCCCAGGGGCACCTCGTTTCCTTCCTCGTCGAAGACTGTGGTGTTGAAGCCGGGCAAGGGGTATGCAACGGATCCGGGCTTGCAGGGAGTCATCGGCAACGGGGATATTACGTGACATCCGGACTCGGTCTGCCACCAAGTGTCCATGATCGGTGAGACTTCGTTTCCGAAGTACTTGCGGAACCAGATGTACGCCTCGGGGTTGAGGGGCTCGCCGACAGATCCGAGCAGTCTAACGCTGGACCGGTCATACTTCTCGGGCCACTCGTTGCCCTGCTTCATGAGCATCCTGACAGCGGTCGGAGCGGTGTAGAAGACGGAGACCTTGTAGTCCTCGATGATCTTGTACCAGCGGCCGAAGTCTGGATAGTCGGGGGAACCCTCGTACATGACGCTGGTGACGCCAAGACAGAGAGGTCCGTAGGCGACGTAGGAGTGACCGGTGATCCATCCGACGTCGGCTGTGCACCAGTAGACGTCATCCTCGTTCAGGTCGAAGACCCAGTTGCAAGTCTGCGCAGGTGCGACACAGTATCCGCCGTGGACGTGCTCGATACCCTTGGGCTTGCCGGTGGTTCCGGAGGTGTAGAGGATGAAAAGCCTGTCCTCTGCGTCCAGAACTTCGGTCTCGCACTCAGCAGACTGGCTCTCGACAAGCTCGTGGAACCAGACGTCGCGACCCTCGGTCCAGGGGACTTCAAGGCCGGTCCTCTTGAGGACGATTACGCTCGTTGCGGTCTCGTTGGTCGAGAGAGCATCGTCACACTGGGGTTTGAGGGGCAGGGGCTTTCCGCGCCTGTAGAATCCGTCGGATGTGAAGACAACTTTTGCCTCACAGTCGTTGACCCTGTCGCCGAATCCCTTCGCGCTGAACCCGGAGAAGACCAGGCTGTGGATGGCGCCGATCTTGGCGCAGGCCAGCATCGCCATGACGGTCTCGGGGAGCATGGGCATGTAGATGGATATTCTGTCGCCCTTGACAACACCCAGGCTCTTCAGACCGTTCGCCAGCTTGTTGACGGTCTCGTACATCTCCTGGTAGGTGTAGGCTTTCGGGGACTGGTCGGTCGCCTCAGGGATGAAGTGGTATGCGACCTTGTCGCCCTTTCCTGCCTTGACGTGCCTCTCGACGGCGTTGTAGAACATGTTGATCTTGCCGCCGGTGAACCACTTGAAGTAGGGCTTATCGGAGTCGTCCATTACCGTGGTGTAAGGCTCATACCAGTCGGCGTAGGTCTTGGCCATCTCGTCCCAGAACTCGATGTAGTTCTCACCGCACCAGGCACGCATCTCCTTTTCTGTCTTGAATCCCTTTCCCTTAGCCCACTGCCAAGCGTTGCAGTTCTCGGCGAGTTCTGCGGGGGGCTCAAAGATCCTTGTCTCTTCCATCAGGACTTTGGTTGTTCCAGATTTCTCTTCAGCCACTTTTCTACCTCCATTTAACCTTTAGATGATTGAAGTGCCTCCGCGCCCCACATTATGGCAAGGTCAACCCAATAACGGATGTACATTTACGAAGCGCATCAAACAGCCTACTACATCCCTGGCACCATGCCTCAATGCCTGCCATGACCAACCTCCACGTATCCGGGGCATTCTCGGAAACACTGATGCGATCACCCTCTTCTCGTTTATAAATGTGTCGAAAAATGTGCTTTTATAAGGATTGATCACGATATATTGTGTTCAATTGTTAAAGATATCTGAGATTTCTAATTCAAAAAGTGGAGTTGAGTTTTGGGCGGATTTAAGTACAAAAGAAATGGATGTGGCTCTATGAATCTAATATGCGAATTTGGATTCCGCCACCCCAATTGTCCTGGAATCACCGGCTGTATAAAAGATTGATGTGATCGAAGGCCCAAAATCGAAAAATATCGGAATATACGCCATCTTTATCACTGGACGGCCTAGTGGCCTTGACTTTGACGGCTCTATCGCTGTTTGTTATGACCGATCTACAGGATCCGTGATCCACGGATTCGCCCGCACAGAACCTTTGTGATCCCTTAGGACTCGTATACAGGGATGCGGAAAATCGACATCTAAAGGCTGTATTGATCGGATTTCTCCTGCGAAAAAATATTAAAAAAGGTAGAAAGTGGCAGCTCGCCTTCAGATCAGCGGTATGCCGTCCACAGACTCGGGGTTGGCAAGAGCAGAGGTGTCGCCTGTGGGGTTGCCAAGGGCCTTGGCCTTGATGACACGGCGCATGATTTTGCCGGACCTGGTCTTTGGCACGTCCTGGACGGGGATGACCTGGGCGGGTATTGCCAGCGGGCCAAGAGAGGTCCTGACGTGGGTCCTGAGGGACTTCATCAGGTCGTCGGTCGCCTCGACTCCTTTGTTCAGGATGACGAATGCGACTATTGCCTCTCCCTTTATCTCGTCGGGCTTGCCGATGACTGCTGCTTCGGCAACGTCCTTGTGGGCTACCAGCGCGGACTCGACCTCGGCGTTTGCGATCCTGTGACCTGCAACGCTCAAGACGTCGTCAATACGGCCCTGGATAAACCAGTATCCGTCCTTGTCCCTGGTGGCTTTGTCACCGGCAAGGTAGGTGCCACGCTTGGGAGTATCCCAGTACATGGACCAGTATTCCTTCTGGTACCTGATCTCGTCTTTGTAGAAGGCTCTGAGCATCGATGGCCAGGGCGTCGGGTTGACGATGTTGCCGCCTTCTCCCAGTGGAACCTCGTTTCCTTCCTCGTCGAAGAGGGTTGTGTTGAAGCCGGGCAAGGGGTATGCGACGGAGCCGGGCTTGCAGGGTGTCATCGGCAGCGGAGATATGATGAAACATCCCGTCTCGGTCTGCCACCAGGTGTCCATGATCGGTGACACGTCGTTTCCGAAGAACTTGCGGTACCAGACGTAGGCCTCGGGGTTCAGAGGCTCGCCGACGGATCCGAGCAACCTCACGCTTGAGAGGTCGTACTTCTCGGGCCATTCCGAGCCCTGCTTCATCAGCATCCTCACGGCTGTCGGAGCGGTGTAGAAGACTGTGACCTTGTGGTCCTGGATGATCTTGTACCAGCGGCCGAAGTCTGGGAAGTCCGGAGATCCCTCGTACATTATGCTGGTCGCGCCGAGGCAAAGAGGCCCGTAGGCGACGTAAGAGTGGCCTGTGATCCATCCGACGTCAGCGGTACACCACCAAACGTCGTTTTCCTTCAGGTCGAAGACCCAGCTGAGAGTCTGCGCCGGTGCCACACAGTATCCGCCGTGGACGTGCTCGATACCCTTGGGCTTGCCGGTGGTTCCGGATGTGTAGAGGATGAAGAGCCTGTCTTCGGCGTCCAGAACTTCGGTCTCGCACTCAGCAGACTGGCTCTCGACAAGCTCGTGGAACCAGACGTCGCGACCCTCGGTCCAGGGGGCGTCTATGCCCGTCCTCTTGAGAACGATCACGTTCTTGACGCTCGGCGCGTTCTGGATAGCTTCGTCGGACTGGGGCTTCAGTGGCATGGGCTTTCCGCGCCTGTAGAAGCCGTCGGATGTGAAGACAACTTTCGCCTCACAGTCCTGGACCCTGTCGCCGAACCCCTTGGCGCTGAACCCGGAGAAGACCAGGCTGTGGATGGCGCCGATCTTGGCACAGGCCAGCATCGCCATCACGGTCTCAGGCAGCATGGGCATGTAGATGGATATTCTGTCGCCCTTGACGACGCCCAGGCTCTTCAGACCGTTCGCCAGCTTGTTGACGGTCTCGTAAATCTCCTGGTAGGTGTAGACCTTCTCAGGCTGGTCGGTCACCTCAGGGATGAAGTAGTATGCGACCTTGTCGCCCTTTCCTGCCTTGATGTGCCTCTCGATGGCGTTGTAGAACACGTTGATCTTGCCGCCGGTGAACCACTTGAAGTAGGGCATCCCGGAATCGTCGAGAGTCTGGGTGTAGGGCTCGTACCAGTCGGCGTAGGTCTTGGCCATCTCGTCCCAGAACTCGACGTAGTTCTCGCCGCACCAGGCACGCAGTTCCTTCTCGGTCTTGAATCCTTTCGCCTTAGCCCACTGCCAAGCGTTGCAGTTCTCGGCGAGGTCCTTTGGCGGCTCAAAAATCCTGGTCTCTTCCATCAGAACCTTGGTCGTTCCAGTTTTTCCTTCAGCCAATTTAAAATCCTCCTTTTTACCCATCAAATTGAGATGTTTCGGCTTCTCCACATCGATATCAAGATCTATCTGATGATAGATGTCCATTTAGATGCGGTCTTTTGGGATAATTGAGCGCACTCGGCTCGCCCCTGTAAACATATCCCTCAGCATGGTGGAGCTGCGTCGGAAACACCGGGCTACCTTGTACTTCCTTTGTTTATAAATCTATCGAGAACATATATTATAATGATTTATCATGATGTATTTTGCTCAATTATTAAGGATCTCTAAAAAACTTAATCCTAAATGTTGATTTGCATATTTCGATAACATAAACCTTTGTTGATGGAATTCGAATCCGTTATTATTGAGAAATAAACCCTCTCAAGACAGGTCGAATTGTCATTTTATTGGTATAAAAATGCTTCCGACTTAAAGCAAACATAATTAATATAAATTCTATATTTTGTATTATCTCCCCACATGTCCGAATCTCTAAATTCCATTTGATTCACTTTGGTCGAGCTGGGACGAAATGTCATATTATTTTCATTGTTTGATTGAAATATAAATTATATTCTCGCAAAAGTGCACAACAAGCCCCTTATGATGTAAACTGTTGGAATGATAATTACAAATTCCGTTACAATCCCCCTGAACCGATCTTCGAAGTGATGTGAAATAGAAGGGCGTTCGCAGTCGGTCCATATGCCATAAATATGCGGGTTGGCCATATTCATAAAGGTGATAAGCGGTTTATGGATATTTTTGAGGTCGCTTAAATGTCGAATTGACGGCCCCGCAGTCCAAAAGGTGCGCGCACAATCATCTAAAAAATAAAAGAGGATCGCTCATCTAAACGATGAGCGGTATGCCGTCCACAGCTTCGGGGTTGGCGAGAGCAGAGGTGTCGCCGGTCGGGTTGCCGAGAGCCTTGGCCTTGACCACACGGCGCATGATCTTGCCGCTCCTGGTCTTGGGCAGGTCGTTCACAAAGTGAATCTCTGAAGGCATGGCTACCGGACCTAAGGTCTTCCTCACGAAGCCCCTTATGTCCTTCTTCAGGTCATCGGTCTCCTCAACGCCCACCCTCAGGATGACGAAGGAGACGATCGACTCGCCCTTGACCTCGTCGGGCTTTCCGACGACCGCCGACTCTGCGACACTGGGATGGGCGACGATGGCTGACTCGACCTCGGCGTTGGCGATCCTGTGACCTGCAACGCTCAAGACGTCGTCGATTCTGCCCTGTATCCAGAAGTAGCCGTCCTTGTCCCTGGTCGCCTTGTCGCCGGCAAGGTAGGTGCCGCGCTTGGGGGTATCCCAGTACATGGACCAGTATTCCTTCTGGTACCTCTCGGTGTCGCCGTAGAAGGCCCTGAGCATCGAAGGCCAGGGAGTCTCGCTCACGATGTTGCCGCCTTCTCCCAGCGGAACCTCGTTTCCGAGCTCGTCATAGACGTTGATGTTGAATCCGGGCAGCGGGAAGCAGCACGATCCCGGCTTCAGCGGAGTGATGGGCAACGGTGAGTTGAGGAAAGTTCCCGTCTCGGTCTGCCACCAGGTGTCCATGATCTGGAGCTTGCCTGCACCCATGTTCTCGCGATACCATATCCAGGCCTCGGGGTTGATCGGCTCGCCGACAGATCCAAGAAGCCTCAGGCTTGAGAGATCGTACTTAGCAGGCCACTCTTCGCCCTGCTTCATGAACATCCGTATCGCCGTGGGCGCGGTGTAGAGAACTGATACCTTGTTCTCCTCTATGATCTTCCACCACCTTCCGAAGTCTGGGAAGTCTGGAGATCCCTCGTACATCATGCTGGTCACACCGAGACAGAGCGGTCCGTATACGATGTAGGAGTGGCCCGTGATCCATCCGATATCAGCTGTGCACCACCATACATCGTCCTCTTTCATGTCGAAGACCCAGTCCAAGGTCTGTGTCGGACCAACGCAGTATCCGCCCTGGGCGTGCTCGATACCCTTGGGCTTGCCTGTGGTACCGGAGGTGTAAAGGATGAAGAGCCTGTGCTCGGGGTCCAGCTGCTCGGGCTCGCACTCCTCGGACTGTCCCTTTACCAGGTCGTGCCACCATACGTCTCGTCCCTCTTTCCAGTCTACGTCTATTCCAGTTCTCTTGTAGACGATCACGTGCTCGATGCTTGGCGCATCGGCGACGGCTTCATCTGCGTTGGCCTTCAGAGGCATCGGCTTTCCGCGCCTGTAGAACCCGTCTGTGGTGATGGCAACCTTTGCCTCACAGTCTTTCACCCTGTCTCCGAATCCCTTGGCACTGAAACCGGAGAAGACTATGCTGTGGATGGCGCCCAGCTTGGCGCAGGCCAGCATGGCGATGGGCAGCTGTGGGATCATGGGCATGTAGAGGCTGACCCTATCTCCCTTCGTGATGCCCAGGCTCTTCAGACCGTTGGCGAACTTGTTTACCTCTTTGTACAGATCACCGTAGGTGATATGCTGGGTCTCTTGATCGACGGGCTCGGGGACCCATATGTAAGCCAACTTATCTTTCTTTGCCCCTTTGGCGTGCCTGTCCACGGCGTTGTAGGTCATGTTGACCAAGCCGCCGGTGAACCACTTGAAGTAGGGCATGTTAGAGTCGTCCATCACCTTGGTGTAAGGCTTGAACCAGTCGATGTAATCTTTGGCCATCTCGTCCCAGAACTCGATGTAGTTTTCGCTGCACCAGGACCGCAGCTCCTTCTCGGTCTTGAACCCCTTCTTCTTCATCCACTTCATGACGTTGGAGTTCTCCACCAGATCTGCTGGCGGCTCAAAAATTCGGGTTTCTTCCTGCAATACTTTTGTCGTTCCAGATTTTCCTTCGGCCAAAATTCTACCTCCTTTTAACCCTCAACTTGAAGTGTTTCCGCATCTTATGATCAATATCTGCCCATGAAGCCGATCTTATGGCATAATTACATTCTCTCGCCGCACATCAACCGCCATCTGACACGGCGAACTTCGTGGTGTGCAGAACCTGTTCGGAAACACAGGCATGGTTTACACCCACTTCATTTATAAATCTTACGCAAACAATCATTATAATGGTTAATCATGACATATAATGCCCCCGGATGTTAATGATATCTGACCCATTTAATTCATAATGTGGATTCGGGCATTAAACGAATTTGAAGGTGGACGAAAAGATACGTTCTCGACTTTGGGCGGGATGAAGCCGCCGAATAATTGGATGTCATATCGGTGTATGAAAGATAAGCGCAATACAAAAAAAACGCTCTGTGTTCATAATCCGCCATAAAATAAGGAGGATTTCGAAAAACCTCTCTAAATCTCAAAGTTGGTATCGTTCCTATTTAAAGTGTATTTAAAGTAGGTCGCCCGGCCGGAGGTTAATCGAAATCCTCTGAGTTATACACTTCAGAAATATCGTCAGTGTGTCAATATCGCTGGGAATGATGCCAGCCTGATCATGCACAAAATATGAAAAATATATAAAATTATAATTCATCCCACTTTCCGCAGTTGTGTACAAAATAATTTAATAATTTCCTATTCGTATAAATTTTGAGTTTTTTTTGAGGGGGGGCGAATTTCCATCCTTATTGTACACGAATTTCCCTCACAAGGGCAAATTCTAAATGTTTGTGATCCTCCCAACGCACCTATTTTTCGGATTTGTGATCTGGCTGTGGATAAACCAATAATATTTAATTAAAGTCATAAACATGGTCTAAGCGGTCACTTATCACGCCCGGTCTCCGGCAAAGGACCAATCGAAGAATGACACAAAAAATGATGAGAAAAACCCCCAAAAATATGGGGGCTGTGGTCGCTCATTTAACGATGACCGGTATGCC
>JBFESM010000044.1:0-10797 GCA_041548445.1 Methanothrix sp.
AAGGTCTTGCGCCAAGTCTCGATTACGAGCTTTTGACCTTCTGGATGGATACCAAGGTCAACTACACATCCCCAGAGGAGATCGAGGCGAGAGGGGATATGGCCATCGGAATGATAGAGGAGTGGAAGCCAGACATAGTCTATGTGAACAACGATAACGCCCTCGAGCACGTGACCATAGCTTACCTGGAGGCGCATCCTGAGTCCGATCTCCCCTTCATATTCGCTGGCACGAATATAGACCCCTCAGTCTATTCGCCCATCGGCGACCTCGCCCATCCAAACAGGACGATAACCGGAACTCTTGAGAGGATACCTTACGAAGGGATCTTCGAAGAGGCAAAGAAGGTATTCCCAAATGCGACCCGGATTCTGCTGATATCCGATGCCAGCCCCAGCTCAGTGGACTCCAAGAAGGAGTTTCAGGAATGGTACAGCGTCCACGAAAACGACTCTGATCTAGAAGTTCTGGACTTCGTCCAGACGAACAGCTTCGAGGAGTGGAAAGCAGCTGTGTCGGAGTACCAGAACGGGACAGATCTGCTGGGGATCCAAGCGTATCAGGATATCAGGGATGAGAAAGGCGAATTGGTCCCACCGGCTGAGGTGGCGAGATGGACGATCGGCAACAGTTCAATTCCTGAGGTGGGGATGATCTCCTCGAACGTCCAAGATGGAATGCTCATGGGAGTGGGCGTCTCTTACTGGAAGACGGGGATTTACGGAGGCATAATCGGAGGAGAGGTGCTAAAGGGCAGATCACCGAGGCGGTTTCCCATAGTTGACCCAGGATTCGTTCAGCTATCATTCAACCTTGAGAGGTCGGCCATGTTGAACTTGACCATACCAGTCTCCTCTCTGGTGAGGGCTGATGAGGTGTACGGTTGAAGAGAGGGCCGAAGCCCTTCATTTTTTATCCGGATGCCCCGGAGCTAGCGCCGCCTCTAATCGTCGAGCCTCCGCTCCGAGCACATATTCTGGTTCACGAGAATTCAAGTTGATTTTCACCTTTCGCAGAATCGCCTTCGGATCTTGCGGCCTCTGATCAAGACCAGGAGGGACCGTGGCAAGATCGAAACCGCGCCCAGCGTGAACATCGAGATCTCCGACCAGGTCAGATCGACTCGTCCGACCTTCGGCCCCGACCGGCGAGCGAGCAGCCGTACCGTCAGAAGAAGAGGACGTAGACGAGCAGCAACACCAGGATCTCCACGAACAGGATGGCCGAGAGGACTGTGTACCTCCGGTGAAGATGGGGGTTCTGGTCGAGCGCCTCTTTAAGGGCCTCATTTCGCTTCATTCTCTCTTTGCTAATATACAAATATTAGATAAATGTTACTGATTCGTTGGGCTCATCTCAAGACAACTCGGGAGGGGCGAAGATGAGGCGAAAGCGACCTTTGATCGAAAAAAGCTTAACGAGAATTGAGAGAAGAGATGGATCGCCGAAGATGAAGATAGACGACCTAAACCAGGCGTTCAAGGCGGCCTCGGCCGGTATGGAGATGGTGATCTCGATACTGACCGGATGCATCCTCGGATACTTGGTTGGCAGCCTCTTCGACGAAGGCTCCAGCTACATCGGGCTCGCTTTTGGAGCTGTTTTGGGCCTGATCGCTGGGACTTACAACCTATACAGAAAGTACGGATAAGATCACTGGGATCTGGCACGAGAGTTGTAGCCACAATCATCCTTTGCCCAGGACCTCGGCTTCGAGAAAGGCGCCTCCTGCGCCAGCCCCGGTCTTTGCCGATTTCGAATCTGCCCCGCCTCAAAAAGAGGCTCGTTCAGGGGACTTGGATCTCGGCGCCGAGAACGTCCCCCCTGTTCTCGGCATCGATCAGGGTTGAACCGAGGCAGACCTCCTAATCGGGACCACCTTGAAATTTGCCTGGATATGGGGACATCCTCAAAGATGCGGCGCACCCCGCAGCAGAGCTGCGGGGTATTCAATAAATATCAAAAATTATTCAGCGCTTCTCTGACCATCTGCTCCACCAGCGAGATGACACCAGCGATCCCCAGCTCTCTGAGAGATCCCCGGGACATCTTCTCCTCCAGCATGTAAAAAAATATCAGCGTAAGCATCGTGCGTAGCTCGCCATCTTCCAGCGTGGAGGTGATCGATCCCCCACCCTGATCCAGCGGCATTCCCGGGTACCTGTCCAGCTTCTCTGCTAGCGTATCGAAGGACGCGAGCAGGTTTGGGTCGATCGCCTCTATGATGGCTCTGGACGAGCGGATATCTGGCATATTCTCTTATCACCCCTGATTACTTTTACGAATAATGTAGTCGGTACATATACTTAAGTCTGTCGGGTTATCCAATGATCGGATGTTACTAATATCACAATGTCACATCATCCGACAGTCTTATATAGCCGATGTGGAAAACTATGTTTAATTTTGTGCAGGGAGACGCTTTAAAATGAGAAGTATAGGTCCGTTCATGCTGACTATTTTGCTGATGGTGGTCGGAAACCTTGCGGGTGCGGGGATCGACCTCGCAGGAAGAAAGACGTGCGACGTCTCGAAGGCCATGAGCAAATTGTACAAGAACAGCTCGAAGAATATCGCCAAAATTTTGTACGATGACCGGGGAGGCCAGGGGTTCGGAGATCTCCAGGCCGAGACCGGTTTGACCCGAAACAAGCTCAATCACGAGCTGATATCAATGAGAAACCTGGACCTGGTAAAGCTCGTGGACGGAAAATATCATCTCACCTGGTACGGCGCTCTTTTGTTGGAGAACGCGGATCTTTGCGAGAGGGCGCTGGCCGGGATCGACGAAGGTAAGCTATTCGAACCGTTTGATTCAGAATCAGTCGACTGAAGAGGCAAGAGGTCGATGTAGTGCGGCAGTGCCGCCCTACATCTGATACCAACCTCCAGAATCGGTCTTATCCGCTCCTCTAGTAGTTCTCAGCATATTGCCAGTTAGAAGAAAAGGGCCTCGGGACCTATCCCGAGACATCAATCCTCACCTCCCCGGCGCCCGCTCAGCTTATCGAGGACGACCTCCTCTTGCTGGAGGTCGATGTCTCCAAGGGCGTCGCTCTCGTTCTCGAAATACGTGCCGAAGACCTCGAAAAGGTTCCTGTAGGGCTCTGAGACCGTCAGGGGCAACGACTGGCGCTCCCACTCGCCGAGCTCCACGGGTCCGGGCACCACGATGCCGTTTTCGAGGGTGACCGAGGGCTGGACTGACTCGTCGCTCTCCAGGACTGCTCTCTCATCTATTATCCAGTTCTTCAGAAGGTCTGCGTACCTCGATAGGAGGATCGCCTTTCGGATGCCGCCATTCTCGTAGAAGTCGGGCTCGACATCAGGGAAGATCACCTGGGCCTCGTCGCTCTCCTCGGTCCCGTTCCTGTCCTGGTAGCTCACCGCCAGGGTGATGTTCCCGTCGGTGGAGATCTGATCGAGCTTGATCAGGATAATCCCTCCCTTCACCTCACCCTCCTCGGCCTTGGAGGGGAATAAGGTGTTGACCTTCATGATCTCGCCCGTGGCCTCATCGGCCTCTGGTGATCCGTAGACCTTCTCTATTCTGTATCCGGGTGCCTCGAGCCGAAGAAGGAGGTCGAAGACGAGGGGCGTCACCATGAAGTCGAACTCCTCGTCCATCCTCTCTTCAAACTCGCTCGCCGAATGGACCGAGTAGTAGTTTGCACCCCGGACCTTGGTGATCTTCTCGACCAGCTCGGTGTTGAAGTCGAGCCCTACCCCAATGAAGGTGGTGTAGATCCCCTCGTCAGCGTTCTTCTCTAGGATGGTCAAGAGGCCGACCTCTCCGGTCTCGCCCAGGTTCGGCATGGCGTCGGTGATGAAGATTATCCTGTTCTCCCGCTCCGAGGGGTCGATCTCGACGTATTTGCCAAAGGCGGCAGATCCCTTCTTCATTCCGGCCTCCATGTCCGTCCCGCTGTACTCCTCGACATCGAGGATGGCGTCTTCAAGGGTTTCCAGGTCCTTCTCCTCGACCTTTGTCAGAGGCTCGACCACGTAGGCTTCATCGCTGAAGACGACGAGGCCGAAACGGTCGTCCCCCTCCAGGTGGCCCAGCAGGTCCACCACGGCCTGGTCTGCAATATCCATCTTCGTCTTGCCAAAGTCGGCATTCCTCTCGATCTCGACCTTGTTCCCGAACTGATCGTAGTAGTACTCGCTGAATGGGCTGCCCATGGAGCCGGAGTAGTCGAGGACGACGACCAGGTTCAGCTTCTTCCTCGCAAAGTCTGTGATCCCCGAGTTGAGGCCGACGGATAGGTAGCGCTGGGCCTCTCCGGATATGGGATCTTTCGATATGGCAGGGCTGTAGGATGGGCAAAAGAGCTTCTCGCAGGCCTCCAGCTGGCCGGTATCGAAGTAGTAGTCGTAAAAGAGACCCTCGTAGGTCACGTCCGTGGGAAGAGGCATGTAGTCCTGCTCGATGTTATCCCGGAAATTCTCTATGTCCTTCGCCCCACCGACGGCAAGGCCTATTGAGGTGGTGGAGCTGACAGGGGCCGGGGCGGGTGCATAGCTGTACATCGCAGGTCCCCTGACCCCCGAAGCGCCGCCCAATGCTCCGGACTTGGCCATTCCTGGAGCAGCCATCCACTCTTCAGCGATCCATTCCTCCTGAACTTCGAACCGAACTTTTTCGCTCTCGGCCCCGTCCAGGGTGTACCATACCTCGTACTTTCCCATCCACTCAGCTTGATACCAGGCGCTGTAGACATGGCCCGCCTCCACCTCTTCTGCCGCAAGCAGATACGCGGTTCCCGTGGGATATCGGCAGCGTAGTTCCAGCTCACCGCTCTCGGAAGGCGCAAGCATCACCCTCGCCCAGGCACCCATGGGGATCTCCAGGATCGTTCGCTTCTCCATCCCGCTCGAGTCGACTATCCAGATGCCGCCCGTATCCTCACCTTCGGACAAGATCCCTTCGTCCGAAAGCCCGTCGGGCGAGCTTGGCGCATCGAAACTGTACCAGTCGTAAGCATCAGCGTCGTCATCTCCCCAGGGCAGGTCCAGCCCCAGGGAGGGATCCATGCAGATAAGAACAACTGCCGCCAGGCAGAATATCGTCGAAATGGTCTTCATATCATCACTTCCACAACCTCGTAGGCAGTCCCCTCATAGACGACGATCACCCGCTCGCCCAGGGCGAAGTAGGCGCCGAGGACCGGACTGTTAGTGATCAGGTCGAAGTATTCGTCGGATAGAAACTCGACCTTTACAGTCTCCATCTTGGACCCGCCGAAACTGGTGTCGGTCCAGATATCGTTCCGGAAGACGAAGGTCTTGCTCCCGACCTGTCTTATGACCTCACCAACCTCCAAGGGCTCGGGCTCAGAAACGACTCCATCAGCACCGGTCGTCGTCGGCAAGAGCGTCAGGGGGCCGGCCAGAGGCGCCTCTGCCGCCGCCATCTCGCCCTGGAAGGCGGCCTTCTGGACCGCCGACGATCCATAGGAGGGAGCGGCCGCATCGGCTGCCAGCTCCTCCCGGAAGTCCCGGGAGATGGCCTCTCTCCCGGATTCCGAGAATATGTCGTCCTCCTCGATCAGGAAGGAGGTGTAGGGGGTTATGATCCCGTACCGGATGCTCAGGACGACGATGGCGTCCACAAGCTCCTGGTCCTCGCCGTGGAGCCGGATCTCGGTGAGGTAGCTGCCGATGGCTCTTGTAGCCCAGAGCCTCGGGATGAACTCGGCCCCCCCATCTTCGGTGAAGTTGTTGCCGGGGTAGACGATTGCGACCATCCTGTCGTTGACCGTCCCCGAGAGGGTTATGGTGGTTATGCCACCGTTCCGGTACCGGCCCACCATGACGAGCTGCGAGCCAGCGAAGAGGTCTGGCGTCCTCTCCGGATAGATCTGGTCCACCTTAATTGACCCGAAATCGACATCGAGGTTCGATAAGACCGGGCTGCTTATCTTGGCGTAGAAGGCGCTCACCGTCTCGTTGATGCTCTGGCCAGGCCGAACGTAGGTGCTGGCCCCGCAGTGGTCGATGGAGAGCTGGTCGAGAAGATCGGTGTCGACGTCGTCCCCCACCCCGAAGCTGAATATCCTGACGTTTTCAGGGGCCGCCTCCGCGACGTTTTCGAGGATCGTCCCTGTATCCTCAACTCCCACCGTGGCGAGGCCGTCGGTGAGGAATATCACCGTGGTGGGCTTGTCGGGGTCCGCCATCTCGACGGCCTCGAGAAGTGCCCGGTTTATGTCGGTTCCTCCCATCGACTCGAGCCCTTCGACAAACTCTTTCCCGTCGTCCCGGCTCGATGCGGGCTCGATCTCTGAGCTGAAAGTCCGCACACCAGTGCTGAAGGCGACGACGTTGAACCTGTCCACAGGGTTGAGGTTGTCGAGAACATAGACTGCGGCGTCCTTCGCCTGGTCCAGCTTTTCGCCCTCCATGCTTCCGGATACGTCCAGGACCAGGATCAGGTCTTTCGCCACCACGTCCTCGGGCTCGACCTCGACCTTCGGTGCTGCCAAAAGCAGGAAGAACCCGTCCTCGCCGGGCTCTTTGTAGCTGAGGAGGGAGAGGCCCACGTCTTCGAAGCTCGCCGAGTAGTATAGCTCAAAGTCCCGGTCAGGGAGGACGTCGTATTCCTCGAAGCCAAGAAGGGCTGAAAAGTCGTCTTCCCTCTCGACGAAGACCTGGTGGCTGGGCGAGTAGACCGCCCTGATCGGAACCTCCGACTCGAGATCGACGGTCACCACCACCTCTTCGAGAGGCTTTGATGAGTATTTCTCGGTGCTGAGAGGATAGACGTAATGGACGAGGCCGTTATCGAGCGGTAGGACCTGGCTGTACTCAAGCTCTATTCTCCTCTCTTCTCCGGGAGGTATGGGAAAGATGCTCGCCTTCAGGGCCCTTCTGTCAACGTACTCGAGAAGGGCGGGGTCACGCATCCTTCTCACGATCTCGTTGTAGATGTCTCGGGCCTCGTCGGCCTCCAAAATCTCGCCCCTGACGGGCTCGCCGTCTACCCACATGACGAAGTCGCTTACAGCAGCCCCATCAGGCAGGGGAAATATGTAGGTCCCCTCGGCGGCCCAGGGGTTATCGTTGACGAAGACCTGGTCGACCCTGGTGGTGGCGACCTGGTCATTGATCGTCACGTCGACGTGATGGTACTTGATGGCGAGAGCCTCGTCCAACTTCACGATCGGAACGTCCGGCGGCGGATCGACGATGATAATCCCATCGGCCCCCGCAGGCGCGGTCAGTCCCAACGATGCCCCGATCAGCATCAAAATCAGAATATAGCAAAATCTCATGGTACCCAGTCCCCGATTCGGGTTCGCTCTTGCGGCCTAGAGCTCGGAGCGGTTCAATCCCTGACAATTAATTCTCCTGATGCTAAAAATATTGCGCTCATGCTCAAAAATGGTTACATCTCGTGGCGTTTCTGTTTTTCACAATTTCGCCAGGTCGAAGACCCACCGGCTCACGCCCGGTGCAACGTTCCCGCACCGGCGGTGAAACTCGACCTCAAAGCGTTTCTCTTCAAACTCTCGGATGAGCCCCTCAATCTGGTGACGTCGCTTGAAGGTGTAAAAGTGGATCGCGCCGCCCGGCTTTAAGATTGGGCTTATCGCATCTAGGATCTCGTCCTTCCCGTATGGGGTCGGGACCACGGCCCGATCGAACTTCTGCTTCAGGACGCTGCAGAGGGCGAAGGCGTCGCAGTTCATGGTGTCGACGTTTCCTTCGACCCGGTTCAGCCTCGCGTTTTCTGCAAGCCAGCTGCAGGCTTCAGGGCTTATCTCCAGAGCCAAGACCCTGGCGCCGACGGCGGCGATGGGGATGGCGAAGGGGCCAACGCCGGAGAAGGGGACGATCACCCGCTCCCCGGCCCTCGCCTTCGATGCGACCCTAATCCTCTCGCGGCCGAGACGGGCGTTGAAGAAGACCCTGGCGACGTCGAACCTGTATTCGAAGCCGAACTCCCGGTGACAGGTGACGGTCTCGCCGCCCGCCAGAACTTCGAAGCTTGCGACCCTTCTTTCCCCCTCCAGCTTTGATACCTTGTTTAGGACGGTTTTGATGTACCCATGGTTGGAGATTATCGCCTCTCCGATCTCCTTTTTGATGCCTTCTAGCTCCGGAGGGATCGAGAGTACGGCCACATCCCCGACGAGGGAAAAGTGGCTTGGGACCAGATCCCATTTCTCGTCGGGAATGATGCCAAGGAGTTCATCTCTCAGGCTCATCGCAAGCTCCTGTCGCAGACGACGAATATCAGATTTGGCTCGATCCACCGCTCGTTCCGGCTCCTCATTTCAGATCGGCATCCATCCAGGGCAAGGTTGCAAGACGGATCGAGGTCTCTGCACCCTTCCTCGGATCGTCGCCAGGATAGTCTCCAAACCCCGCCCGCAAGAGCTTGGTCCTGACGACGCCCGGGTGCAGAGCGTTTGCGTAGACTTCTGACCCCTTCAACTTTCTTGAAAGCTCGTAGGTAAAAAGAAGGTTTCCGAGCTTTGAGAGGGAGTAGGCCTCGAAGCCGTCAAAGCGCCTTTCGCCCAGGAGGTTCGACGAGTCGACTTGAGCGGCCCGGTGAGCGATCGAGCTCACGGTTATGATCCGAGAGGGCACGCTCTTTTTGAGGTGGCCGAGGAGCAGGTTTGTAAGAAGGAAAGGGGCCAGGTGGTTCACGGCGAAGGTCGTCTCGATCCCGTCCGCCGTCAGCCTCCGCACCTTCATGAAGACCCCGGCATTGTTGACGAGAACGTCCAGGCGGTCGTGCACCTCCTCGATTTCAGCTGCCAGCCGGCGAACCTTCCTTTGAAGCGAGAGGTCCGCCAAAAAGAACTCGATACGGTCGTTGCCGCTCTTTTCGCGGATCTTTTTTTGAACTCGACGCCCCTTTTCGGCGTTTCGACCGTGCAGGAGCACCCGTGCCCCCATTCTGGCTATTCCCAGGGCCGTCTCCTTGCCTATGCCGTCGGTGGACCCGGTGACGAGAGCTATCTTGCCCCCCCATCAAATCGTCCTTCATTTCTTCTAAAGCCAGCCCATCTTCGTCCAGTGCTCGTACTCGTGGGTCCACTCGTCCTTGTTCGCGGTTATGATCTTTCCGAACCGGTCCCTCATCATCCTGTGAATCTCCTCCTGCTCGACGTAGACCGTCTTGTTCTCGATGTCTGCAACCAAAGTCTCGCCCAGCTTGAAGGCCTTCTCCATCGCCTCCTCCATCCCTTTTGGTACGGCCATGTCGGCTCCGGCGCTTCCAGCAGCGCTCGCCCCCATCGCCACCATGATCCTGTTGATGTACTCCTCCACCTCCTGGTGGCCCTGGCTTCCGGCCGTCGATACCGCGCAGGCGTACTTTCCGAGGAGGAGCTGGCAGTGGATGGCGTCGGACATCCTGTCGATCATGGTCTTCATCTGGGCCGTCACCGACCCGAAGTAGACCGGCGAGCCCAAAACGAGGCCGTCGCTGGCCATGATCTCGTCGTAGACCGTCCCGAAATCGTCCTCGTGGACGCACTTTCCCTTCTTGTAGCAGACGCCGCAGGCGTCGCAGTAGTCGATCTTCAGGCTGCACAGGTCGATGAGCTTCGTCTCCGCGCCAGCCTCCTTTGCGCCGTCCAGAACTGCCTCCACGAGCTTCATCGTCGTGCTTTTCGCCCCGCGGGGGCTCCCGTTGATTCCCAGGATTTTCATATCAGATCGTCCTCCATGTCATCCTGGGAACTGTATAAATTTATATCTGGCGATCGTGCAGTCGAGCGGGAGACGGATATTGTCTTTAACAGTCTTTAACGCAGCTTCTTAAAACAAATAAGAAAAGACGATTTCATGGGCTGCACCTCTGGCACTCGAAGGCCGCCGAGATCACCTTCGGCCGGACCTCGGTCACGGTCCGCACGAGTCCCGCGCCGCCCGGGGATCGCCCAAAAACAGAGACGAGAGGCCCAAGCCCTCCCCCGGACCCCGCGCCTACTCCTTCCGCCTCACCTTCAGGACCATCCTCTTTTTGCCCACCACCTCGACCAGCTCGCCCGGCTCGATGGGCACCTCAGACTCTGCAGCCCAGTACTCGCCGTTGTACATCACGTGCCCTCTCGGATCGATCCGGTCCAGGGCCTCGGCAACCTCTTTCTCCATCTTCTGATAAAAGGTGGGCCGCCTTCTCGCCTCCGCCACCTTGTAGAGGGCGAAGACGAAGAAGGCCCCGATGACGAGGGTGGGGACGATCAGGGCGATGAAGGCGTCCCTCTTGTACGCGGCGGGAGTGTACCAATCGGCCGAGCCTATCGGAACTAACAGGACGGACCCGATGACCATGCAGGCGAGACCCACCGCGCCGAGAAGGCCGAAACCGGGGCTGTTCAGCTCGACGAGGAGGAGGACGAGGCCCAGGATGATCAGAAACAGGGCCCCCAGGTTCACGGAGAATCCGAGGCCGATGAGGCCGAGGGCGAGAGTGATCACGCCGACGAGCTCCGCTCCGAGGCCGGGGTTAGAGAGGCCGAAGATCAGGGCGTAAAGGCCGACGATGAGCAGGAGGCCCGCCAGGAGCGGATCTGATAGGACGGCGAGGATTTGGAGCCGAAAGCTCGGCTCAAACCGGACGATCTCGGCGCCGCTGGTGGCTAAAGTGCGGTTCTTCGCCACCATGCCGTCGACCTCCTCCATCAGGGACTCGAGGTTCGGGCTCACAAACTCGATCACCCCAAACTCGAGGGCGTCCTCGGCATTGAGGTTGAGGTTGCTCGTGACAAACTCCCTCGCCGCCGTTGTGTTCCTCCCCTTCGTCCTCGCCTTCTCCTCAGCCAGGGCCACCACGGC
>JBFESM010000045.1:0-10644 GCA_041548445.1 Methanothrix sp.
CTTCAGCCTTTCCTCCAGGGGACGGCGAAGACTGGCTCCCGCTTCAGCGAAGGACCCCGTCATCCGCGGATACGTCATCCCCTCGATCCCGGCTTCTGCCAAAACGGCGTACTCGATAGCTGAAGCGTACTCTCCGCCGGGCTCACCCGCTCGCTTCACATAGATTCTGAGGGTGTAGTTTCCGGCCTTCGGGAAGGCTGACCTGACGGCGTATCCGTCATCTTCCCTCTGGGCAAAGGTCTGATCTTCGGGAAGCTGCCGCCCATCGTCGTCCAGGAGCATTGCCAGGAGGAGGACGTTCTCGGGGGCCGAGAAGGTCACGTTCAGCTCTGACTTGGCCTCGATCACCCCCTCGGGATGGCTCTTGACATCCAGGCCCATATCCCAGAACGCGTCCCAGACCACCGGAAACCCGGTCTGAGTCTTTGCGTTCGGACCGGCCACCATCCGATAGTCGAGGGTCCAGTCGTACACTCCATCATCCCCGGCATCGCACCTTCTAGAATATATCCTGAGTGTATGGTTTCCGGGACCAGGGCAGGCTGCCCTGACAAAAACCTCATCAAGAGATCGCCGGACCATCGTGAAACGCTCGGGAAGCTTTTGCCCCGCCCCGTCCAATAGCTCGGCCATGACGCTCACGTCCTCGGGGACCGATAGGGTGACGTTCGCGCCCTCGTCGGCATCGATGGTGCCCACCGGAGGGCCGACGATATTCATCCCGTTTTTGAAGAAGGGGGGCTTTGCGTAAACGAGCCCCTCGAACTCCTCTTTCGATAGGGGGGCGTCCAGCAGCTGCCAGCTCGGATCCTCGGGAAGATGGGTCCATACGAGGTCTTCGGGCGGGGTGAGGAAATAAAACTCCTCGAACCTCTGGACGAACCCCTCTTCGGGGTCCAGGTGGCCCGCGCCCCAGGTGGAGTCGACGAGCCGCCAATTTCCATCGATCTTTACGGCGTTCCAGGCGTGGTTGCTGGATTTCGGGATCTTCGAGCCGACGGAGTATCCATAACCCTTCCCGTAACCCCTGATCACCACCGCCTCCAGGCCCGAGAGCTGGCCGAGCCTCGAGAAGAGGGCGCTGTACTCGCTGCAGACCCCTCTCCTCTCCTCCAGCACCTCCTCGGGGGTACGACCCCTCCGGGCTTTCACCATTGATCCTTCGACGTCGTACTCTACGTTGGCGGTTATCCATCGGTAGATGGCCCGAGCCCTCTCCTCGTCATTTCGAGCCGGGGCTGAGAGATACTCGGCGAGATTTTCGAGGGACGACTCCGCCTCGGCCGGGGCATGAAGAGCATGCTCGTCGATCGTCGAGCGGACGCTCGCCTCATCAGCCAAATCTGATGCCGTCGCCGCGAGAACGAGATGGGCCAGGATCAGGCTCACCATCCAGAGCCGCCTCATCTTCACCATCAGATCTCGAACCTGTTCAGGCCCCCTCAGTCCTCTCCACTGCGAAGGTGTTGAGGAGCATTTCCGTCGTATCCCACCAGTAGCTCGACTCTATTTCGCACCTGATCATTCCGAGAACTGGACCCTCCTGCGTCTGGACCTGGTCGGGCCAATAGATCGCAACGTACAGGATCTGGTGGTGCTCGTCCTCCCCGATGCCCAGGACCCCCGGCTCGCCTCCGATCGTCCATTCTGATGCGTTGTTCTTGACGTACCCCTTCGTCTGGAGGGCCGCCTCGGCAAGAAGCTTCTCTGTACCCAGGTTCACGATCCTGAAGTCGTCGTAGCTGGTGATCTTGATCGAAGCCGCCCTGTTTACCCCGTCCAGGATAATCCTCTGCCGCTCAAGGCCGATCTCCTCCTCGCCCTCGCCGGGCAGAGGCCCCTCCTGGATGATGGTGTAGTTCTTATTCCCGAGGTCGAAAGAGACCTGGTAGGCACCGGCCGTCACCGTCTCCATCGTCGAGGGCTTCTGGGTCGTCCCCGCCTTCTCGACGTGGACGGCGTCCAAAAGCTCCTTTGTTGCCGTCCAGGGAAGGCTTGAAGATATCACGCAGGAGGTCTCTCCCATGTAATCTCCGGGGGCGAGGTATCTGTCCAACCAGTAGGAGACCTGGTAGACCTTCTTTCCCGAGACCTCCTCGAAGGTCGTCAGAGACCCGGTGTGCCGGTCCACGAGCCTGTTATTCGTCTCGACGCCGATGACGCCGATCTGCCAGGGCACCTTTCTGCTCAGGGTTTTGGTGGCGCCATCTCCAGCCGGAACGGGGCTATTATAGCTCGTCACCTTTATCTGGGCCCGGCCTTCGTCGCAATCTAGAAGGATCGAACGTTCGATGTAATCGATCCCCGCGGGCGTCCTGCTCTCCACCGGTTCGGCAACCTGGACGGTGCAGTTTACTGCAGACTCCAGGCTGAAGGAGACCCTGTAGGGGCCCAGGTCCACAGTCTCCTGGGCCGCAGAGGTTGCCGGGGCCAGGAGCATGGCCGCTGCAAAAACCAGAAATATTTTCGTACACATGATGCTAACCTCCACTCGAAAGCGGTTGAACCGCAGTTCTCGTAAGAGTGGGCTTCGTTCTTAAAGGGCTCGCGTGATCCTTCCGGATAGTTCCCATGACCACCTCATTTTACGCGATAACATCCTCCATCCTCGGCGATTCTGACCTTCACCATCGGTTTCTGAGCGAGCTCGGCGGCGGCCCTCCAGTCTTCGTCGTCGGGGACGTGATCGTAAAACCCGTTCATGTAGTCCCCGAAGCCCGAGAGGTGGTTGAGGAGGACGAGAACCTCCTCATCTCCCGAGCACCATCGGCCGATGAGGGCTCTGTTCTCCTCCAGGCTTGCGTGGTAGTTGCCGGAGGCCCTGATGGTGTTTGTGTCCAGGACGATGCAGGCCGGGTCCCGAAGATCCGGGTTTTTCGCCACCGAGTCTTCCAGCGATTTGAAGTCGCCGGAGATGACGACGTTTCTGGCCGTCCCCCGGCCGCCTCTGAAATGTTCGGACCTGAACCGGAATATGAAGAGGCACGAGCCCGGAGCGTGTTGTGAATGCTGGACCGGGAGGGCTTTGAACTCCAGGGGGAAGATATCTCCAGCTCCAACTGATGCCTGGTCGGGCAAAATCAAGCCGTCGAGCCTCTGGACCGAGTGCCAGAGGTCGTAGCCCGAGATCGGTGTCCAGGAGACCAGCCCCTCCAGGTAGCCGAACCTCGCCCTCACGCCGTCCTTTGGGTGGTTTAGGCAGTCCTCGGTTCCAACCACCGCGAGCGGCCCAAAGAGGCTTTTCGCCCTCTCAAAATCTCTTACGCCGTTTTTGGCCATAAGGCCTCTCATCCTGCTGTTCGCAAGTTTGTCCAGATCCGATATGTGGTCTAAGTGGGGGTGGGTCAGAAAGAGGACATCCGGGGCCATTACCCCCTTCTCGACCATCGTCTCAACGCACGGCGCACCGGCATCGATCAGAAAGTGAGCACCAGTCCCTCGGTCTTCGTTTACTTCCGATATTATGATCGAGGTCGCCGTATGTCCTCGGCGCCTTCTCTTCGGCCCGACCCCAAGCTCCCTTCCGAAGGGACCTCCAGTGCCCCAGGTCCACACTTCGATCTTCACGACGTCACCCCACTGGCCATTTTTTCGGCGATCATCTCCCGGATCTTTCTGCCTTCCAAAGTTTATCGCCCCCTCGTTCCCCCGTCTTTTGGTGTTTGGGAGATTTAAGCCATCCGAACGACACATTTTTTATTAAGAAGCGAAATATAGAGATCCAAAGGAATCTTTGAGGGGCGAGAGGGACGAAGGGGGCAGCTATAGGTGCGCTTTTGATCATCGCCGTTCTGGCGGTGGGCGAGGGGGCAGCAAGTCCGGCCATCACCGAGCCGGCCCAAAGCGAGGACTTCTACAACAGGGTCAGAGCGTCTGGAACCGGCTACTTTGAGGTTGGGTCCTCAGTGGTGGACAGGAGGATGGGCCTTGAGTACTACAGCTTCATGTACGGAGACGGCGACCTTGAGATGGACTCAAAGAGCGCCGTCTCCAATAGGGCCATGAACCTCCAGGGAACTTTGAACGGCACTTCGGCGCCTCTAAACCTCCTCGAAGACGTCAAGATGAGCTACTCCGGCAAGACGCCGATGGTGGGAATGAAGTACATCCACTCCAACGACTTCTATGGAGGCATCGGAGCCGAGGTCCAGGAGTTCTATGAGGTGACGCAGATGGAGAAGATCCAGACCACCTACTTCGCCTCGACAGATGCAGCCACCCAGGTCTCTGACCCCGCCAACGCCACCGCGATCAGAAGCACAAGCCCCGCCCACCTGGTTGGGATGGACCTGGCGACCAGCTTCAACGGAACCTGGCAGACCGACTACAGGTGGCACAAGATATTCTACAAGGACATCAAGGAACACCAGACCTTCTCCGGCGTCTTCGACGTCGAGAGAAGCTTGAGGTTCCACGAGAACCCCACCTTTGTGGGGTTCAAAGGCTCGTGATGCTGGTGACGATCGTAAAATATATATGATATTATAATAGTGCCATGGGCATGGTTTCAAGTCAGTCCGAATTTGCGTCGCACTGAGTACACCGCCCAACCTGTCCCATTTTCCGCTGGCGAGTCAAACTGGCGGCGGCGCTACCCCACTGCAAGCTGCAAGGCACTCGAATAAATAATTTAATATAAAATTATTCGTAAAATATATCCGGAAATCCCTCAGCCTACCAAGGGCCGATATTGAAGTTTTCCGGTATGGCAGCGTGTCGATTTTATACCAGCCCGTATTGGTCTTCTGCCATGATCAAGGTTGGAATAGTCGGCGGGTCCGGCTACACCGGCGGCGAGCTCTTGCGCCTCCTGAGCCTCCATCCCGGAGCCGAGGCGGTATGCATAACCTCCCGCAAGCTGGAGGGTACCCCGGTGGGGGACATCCACTCCCACCTTCGGGGGATCTCTTCCCTCAAGTTCGAATCGCCTGCGGTATCTGAGATCGCAGAAAGGTGCGACTTCGTCTTCACCGCCGTTCCCCACGGGACGGCGATGGACTGGGTTCCCGGCCTCCTGGACGAAGGCGCCAAGGTGGTGGACCTTTCCGCCGACTACAGGCTTCCCCTGGACGAGTTCGAGAAGACCTACAAGATGAAGCACAGGGCCTTCAGAGAGGCGGTCTTCGGAATGCCCGAGCTCCACCCCGAGGTCAAAGGAGCCGGGTTCGTCGCAAACCCCGGCTGCTACCCCACGGGCGCGAGCCTCTCGGTGGCGCCCCTCGTCAAGGCGGGCCTTGCTGAAAGGGTCGTCTTCGACTCCAAGTCCGGGATATCCGGGGCCGGGATCGCCCCCTCCGAGACGAGCCACTACCCGAACCTCGCAGAGAACGTGATCGGCTACAAGCTCACAACCCACAGGCATTCGGCCGAGATAAGGCAGGAGCTGGGACGCCTCTCGCCGAAGGTGAGGATCAGCTTCACGCCTCACGTCGTGCCCGCGATCAGGGGCATCCTGACGACGGCTCACCTCCTGGTCAAGGACGAGTTTGTGGGCGAGATCCCTGACAAGGCCGAGATCTCGAAGATCTACCAGGAGTTTTACAAAGATGCCCCCTTCGTCCGGATGGTGCCAGGAGTGCCCTCCCTCGGCGGTGTCAGGGGCTCGAACTTCTGCGACATAGGCTTTGAGGTGGACGGGTCGGGCGACCGGATCGTCGTCATCTCGGCGATAGACAACCTGGTGAAGGGAGCCTCCGGCCAGGCGATCCAGAACATGAACCTGATGATGGGGCTCGGCGAGACCGAAGGGCTGTGGTTTCCGGGCGGCGCGCCCTGATGGGTGCAAAAGGCCACGGATCCTACTGAAAGGGTAAATAAAAAGAGAGCGGAGGAGGTAGAGCATGTTGGTCAGAGACGTTATGAACCCAGAGCCGGTCGCCTGCCAGGCGAGCGACGCCGTCGGCGAGGCCGTAAAGCTTCTCAAGAGAAATGATATCAGCGGGATGCCGGTTCTGGAGGGCGAAAAGCTGGTGGGGGTGGTCTCCGAGTCGGATCTTCTCAAGATGCTCTCCGCCGAGGATGAGGGTGGGCTATGGCTCCCGAGCCCTCTTGAAATCCTGGAGGTTCCGATCCGGGACCTGATCCGATGGGAGCGACTTGCGGCCGGGGCCGAGGAGATCGGCCAGACCCGGGTCTCCGAGGTGATGACCAAGAAGGTCCACACCGTCGGTCCCGAGGACGCCATCGAGCAAGCGGCATCGGTCATGGTTCGCCACAGAATCAACAGGCTCCCGGTCTTGGAGGACGATAGGCTTGTCGGGATCGTCACCAGAGGAGACATAATAGCAGGGCTGGGGATGGGGGCATCCGAGGTTGAGGTGGATTGAGGGCGGCATATGCGCCGTCGATGGTGTCAGGGCCTCCGGGGTCAAGCGGGGCAAGTACGGCGTTGCCCTGATCGCTGCCAGCGGCTCGGCTGCCGGTGTCTTCACGACGAACAAGATCAGGGCGGCGCCCCTGGATGTGACCGCTGAAAATTTGGCCATCGCAAAAGGGCGGCTTGAGGGGATCATCGCCAACAGCGGCTGCGCCAACGCCTACACCGGGCCGCAAGGCAAAGAGGACGCAAGGTGGATGGCAGGCCTCTTCGCAAAGACCCTGGGCGTCAGACCAGAAAATATCGGCATCGCCTCGACCGGGGTCATAGGCAGGTATCTGGACCGCGACCTGATGAATGATCTATTCTCTGAGGCGAAGGCGCATCTTCGGTCAGACCCCGAGGCGAGCATGGATGCTGCAAGGGCGATCATGACGACCGACACGAAAGTCAAGGAGATCGCCGTCGAGCACGAAGGGTTCAGGGTGGCCGGGATCACCAAGGGCGCTGGCATGATCGAGCCGAATATGGCGACTATGCTCTCTTTTCTCTACACCGACGCCAAAATTTCGCAAAAGGCACTCCGAGAGTGTCTCCTCGAAGCGGTGGATGACAGTTTCAACATGCTGATCGTCGACGGAGACACCAGCACCAACGACATGGTCCTGATCACGGCGACGGGAAGGGTCGATGCAGACATCGAAAAGTTCAAAGAGGCCCTCAATTACGTCTGCATCGAGCTGGCGAAGATGATGGCAAAAGACGGTGAGGGCGCCACGAAGCTGGTGGAGATGGAGATCACAGGAGCCCGAAGTCGAGAGGACGCCCGCCGGGCGGCCAAGACGGTCATGAGGAGCAGCCTGGTCAAGACCGCCATCTTCGGGAACGACCCCAACTGGGGGAGGATCGTGGCGGCGGCGGGAAGGTCCGGCGCAGACCTCGAACCCAAAAAAATCTCCCTATCGATATCGGCCGCAGGCCGGGACGGAGAGGTATTCCTGGTCAAGGACGGCAAAATCGTCGACGGCGTCCTGGAGGAGGCCGAGGACGTCATGAGGTCCGAGGAGCTTCTGATCAAGCTCGATCTGGGGCTAGGGGATGCTTCCGCCCGGGCTTTCGGCTGCGACCTCTCCTACGACTACGTAAAGATCAACGCGGATTACACAACCTGAGGACGAGGACGGCGGAAACCATGCTTTTGAGAGGAGAGCGGCTCGGCGAGATCTCCGGGGACGTTCTGGAGTTCATATCCTCGCGGGAGGCCGATCGTTGGATATTCGAGGCGGACCTTCTGGTGGACAGGGCCCACCTGGTGATGCTGAAGGAAAAGGGCCTGATCTCCCCAGAGGAGTTCAGCGAGATCGTGGCGGGCCTTGACGGGATCGAAGAAAAGAACCTGGGCGAGGGCGAGGACGTCCACGAGGCGATCGAGGCCGAGCTGATATCGAAGGTCGGCGTTGTGGGGGGCAGGATGCACACCGGCAGGTCCAGGAACGACGAGGTGGCCACCTGCATCAGGATCGTCCTCCGGGACGAGATCCTCGGCCTTTTGGCCGAGGTGAACGCCCTCGCCAAAGCCCTGGTGGAGAGGGCCGCCGAGAACGCGGACGCGATAATTCCGGGGTTCACCCACCTCCAGCACGCCCAGCCGACGACCCTCGCCCACCTCCTTCTGGCCCACGCCGACGCCCTTTTGCGGGATTTCGAGAGGTTCCGGGACTCTTACCAGCGGATCAATAGAAGCTCTCTCGGCGCTGCGGCCTTCGCCTCCACCGGCTTTGATATCGACAGAAACAGGACCGCCGAGCTCCTCGGATTCGACGGCCTCGTCGAGAACAGCATGGATGCCGTCTCGACGAGGGACTTTCTTCTCGAGGCTTTATCCGACTCCGCCATCCTGATGGCGAATTTGAGCCGACTGGCTGAGGAGCTGATCCTCTGGTCCACCTCGGAGTTCGGCTACATCGAGCTTGACAACCTCTTCACCTCCACGAGCTCCATCATGCCCCAGAAGAAGAACCCGGACACCGCAGAGCTCGTCCGGGGAAAGACAGGATCGGTCTATGGGTCTCTCGTCGCCGCCCTCACCATATGCAAGGCGCTTCCCATGAGCTACAACCGGGACCTGCAGGAGGCGACGCCGAACCTCTGGCGTGGGATATCCCTGACCCGGGGCGCCGTGCGGATCATGGCCGGCTCCATCTCATCGGCCAAGTTCAAGCGTGACCGGCTGGAGGCCGCCTCCGGCGCGGGCTTCTCGACGGCGACGGAGCTGGCCGACTCCCTGGTCAGAAAGACGGGGATTCCCTTCCGGACCGCCCACCAGATCGTGGGCGCCCTGGCGGTCAAGAGCGACCTTCCGACCATTCAGGATCTTGACGAGGCCGCCGAGAGGATCGCCAAGTTCAGGCCGAGCGAGAGGGGCTTTGGCGAGCTGGAATTGAAGAGGGCCCTCGACCCGAAGGAGAACGTCGCCCTGAGGTCGAGGATCGGAGGTCCCGCGCCCTCGGAGACGAGAAGAATGGCCGCCGACCGGCTCAAGAAAATAGAGGAGAACGAGCGGCTAGTCGGAGAGATGAAAGGAAGGGTCGATCGGGCTCTCTCGTCCCTGCGGGAGATGAGGTGATCTCATCACCTCAGATTTCAAAAATGTACAAGATGCCTCACAACCATGACTAAAACGTATAAACTTTCTACAATTCAACACGTTGTAGAGATTGGGACGAAGCTGTCCAGAAGTTGGTTCAGAGGACACAGTAAGATCTTTGGTGAGCTTACTCCAGGGATATTTCGGAAAGGGTATGATTCACCCTTACGATCAAGACGTGATATCGAATTCGATTTGATCACCAAATTTAAGCTGAATGCGCCCTCATTAGAATCAAATTTGCCGGATTACAATGATCACGTATCATGGCTGTTTCTGATGCAACATCATGGTCTACCAACTAGACTACTAGATTGGAGCGAAAGTATTCTTATAGCCTTATACTTTGTTGTCATTGAGAACAAATCGGATGATGGCGAGCTCTGGGCCATGTATCCAGATGCTTTGAATGAACGCAGCGGATTTTTCGGAATAGCTCTCCCAAATTCCCGAAAATTGCGCTATCTTGCATCAAAACCTGTGCGTAATAATCCAGAAGAACTTAAAGAGGAACTTAAGCTTAAAGAAATCCCAAAATATCCTCTTGCGATCCAACCTTCGATGAACTTCTCACGCATGGTATCTCAGTTGAGTGTATTTACGATCCATCCAGAACCTCTTCCCAACTGTACGATACCCGATCTATTGCAAGAGAAGGAAAATATAGTTCGGTACATTATTCCAGCAAATAGTAAAGGTGAACTTCTAAGGGATTTAGCTGCATTGGGAATTACACCAAGAACTTTGCGTCCGGACTTAGATTCACTTTCGGCTACTCTAAAGCAAGAGTCCAGAATTGGTGCTTATGGGCCGCCAGCTCCACCACCTTGCGATGGTGAATGGGACGATGAAGTTGAGATTTAATCTGAGTTTTGAGGGTGCACCGAGCTGGAAGCGGCGGCTCGGATTCGGCCTCGTCGTCCTGTCCTGTCTTCTTTACGGCTGCCTCATTCTTGTCCCATCGACCTCCTTCTCCGCCGAGGGGAAGGTCGCCCTCTCGTCCCTGCTGATCATCTCCGGCGAGGCGTCCTTTTGGATCGGCGGTCTGATCCTGGGGCGAGAGGTGATCGCCCGGTGGCGGAGCGCCCTCGATCCGCGTCGCTGGATCAGAGGGCGGGGATGAGGGAGGCCGACTTAAATGGGGCTAAAATTTTTGTTTTTTGTTTTTTGTTGATGTTTTGAATCTGGTTCAGAGGAACTTTTAGACCAGAAACTGAACAAAATATTTATAGTATGATGCACCCTCTGAACTTCTGGAGGGATCTCGCCTGTCAAGTCGATCTCGATTGGTGGCTTTGGTTGCGTGTCTTTTTGTGGTTCAGATAGCTTATGCAGATACAATTACCGTCGGGACCACACCAGGCCCGGGCATCGACTACACCAGCATCCAGGCAGCGATCGACGCGGCCAGCCCCGGCGACATTATCGAAGTCCACAGCGGTACCTATTACGAAAACGTTGTCGTGGACAAGCAGCTCACGCTGACGGGTGTCGGCGACCCTGTGGTAGACGCGGGAGGGACTGGGAACGCCATCACCCTGAGCTGGAGCGCCGATGGCTGCACCCTCGAGGGGTTTGTGGCGACGAATTCAACAAGAGGTTATCCAATCTTTGACGTTGGGATCAAGGTAAACTCAGACGGCAACACGATCGAGGGCAACAACGTCACCGGCAACGCTCA
>JBFESM010000046.1:0-10422 GCA_041548445.1 Methanothrix sp.
GCAAATATTCAGCGTCCGGCCAGATCAAAATGGGTGCAGCAATCCTTTCTCGAATTCGGCATTCAATCTAGCAACGCATAAATCGTAATATGAACTTAAGAACAAAGGCATTATATTTCCTTAACCGATGACCAATGGGCACATCTGTGAACTTTAGCTTTGGACCTCTCCTTGCCATATTGCTATCCCCGATTAAAATAGCATATTGCAAGTATAAAAATCAACCCACTAAGAGATCACGACCGGCCATCGCCTATAGGCAAAAATCGTTTCCAATCAACCAGTCCTGCTATGGATAATAGCTTATCACCACGTGGTAGAACGTTCTGATTATATTCGTGCAGGATGGGAAAGTCTATTAGGGGTCTCATAGATTGAAATATAGTAATAATAGTATATAAACTTAACCATTGATTAGGTTTTTCGAAATCCTCCAAATTGTATCGGTTGATGATACCGATAGTTTGCCTCCTGGTTTGTCAGGGGGCTTGTGCCATCGACATATCATTTTCAGCTAGCACTGGCGGAGGGTCGGTCGGAATGACCGACTCATACGATGTCGACGACAGCGTCGGCGTCAGCGGCCGATCCTCCGCCAGCTTCGACGGCGACGTCAGCATGACCGACAGCCAGAGCCTATCGGGCTTTGGAGATGCGAATGTCAATCAGGTCCTGTACGGGAGCGGCTGGGGCGCAGACTACGTTGCTGAATACTCCCTGCGAACGTTAGATGCGTCCAGCATAGAAGCTGGCGGCAGCGCGAGCCTGGCGCAGGACTCTTGTCAGGTCTCGAAATCCGCCTCCACGACCGACAGCATCCTCACCTTTGCGAGACTGCGCGGCCGCCAGAATGGAGATTTTGCAGCCGTCGGTTCTTTTTTGCTCGTTGGAGATCTGGCCACCACCCAAAGGCTGGCAATGGGTCAGAGCGTAGCCGTCTCCCAGAATACGCTCGCATACGGCCCATTGGCATGGTCATACGGCTGGGCAAGAGACGACGGCAGCCTTGCCTGGACGAGCTCGTTGATGACCAACGGGACGATGAACACCGCCCAGACAACAGAATCGGGCAACAGCGCTCGATCATCTCAGACGTCTAAGATCAACGCCTCTCGCGGAAGGGCCGGGTCCGGAGCGGTGGATGCTGAAGGGAACTTCGCCAGGACGTATGCAGAGATGGCGGACAGAGAGGGCGACGGCGTCCTCGTTACCGAGCAGGCCGCCGAAGCCGAAGGAAGCGCCGAGGCAGATCAGATTACCACCATGGAGGCAAGGCGTGGAGAGGCTGGCTCCGTGGCACTTGATGACGACGGCAACTTCGCCGCGACAGAGGCGGTCGTGGTGGACGGGACCCTTGAGACCTAACAGGGTGCCTGGGCTGGCGAGGACTGGTGGTTCGACGAAGGCGCCGAGGCGGGTCAGTGGACAGAGATAACTGCCGAGAGAGGCGCCGCCGAATCCGGCAGCTGGGATGCCGAGGGGAACGAAGCAGAGGCCCGGATCGAGATGGCGAACGGGACCCTTGAGACTTACCAGGAAGCCTGGGCTGGTGAAGACTTGTGGCTCGATGAAGGTGCTGAGGCAGTTCAGTGGACGTTCATTGAGGCCGAGGAGGGATCGGCCGAGACTTGGGCGAGGGATTCTGAGGGGAACTTCGCCGGTACCGGTGCCGAGATGGTGAACGGGACCCTTGAGACTTACCAGGAAGCCTTAGCCGGCGATGTCTCGTGGTTGGAAGGTGCTGTGGCGGAACAGTTTTGGACGGAAATAACAGCTGAGTACGGATCTGCAGAATCTTATGCAGAAGACGTTAACGGAAGCTACGTAGAGATCTTTGCTGAGGTCGAGAATGGGTCCCTCGAAACCGAACAGTGGGCCGAGGCGAACAACAGCGCCGAAGGGTATCAGGAGACGTGGATCGAGGGCGATTTCGCCTATGCCTTCTGCGTGGCGAACAACACCGGCAACGCCTACTTCGCCTACGTCAACAACTGGGTCAACGGGAGCGCATACCTCGAATTCGAGGGCAATGCCACCGTGAACGCCAGCGAGGCGAGGGCCCACCAGGAATCATACGCCGAAGGTACCCGCATCTGGCCCTGGGCGAACTCGACGAACAATCATGATGAAGAGGATAAGACAGGCTCCTACGATGTTGAGTCATGGGCTTGGACGAACGGGACGGGAGAATATGCGGATGTGGAGCTTATACCATGAACCAATCTCGTGTACTGACGGCTGCGTTGCTCTTCGCAGCACTTATCTCGACGGCCTCTGCAGCCTCCTGGACTGGCGATGTCCACAATGTCACCGACGGCTCCTCCTGGTGGATCCACCGCCAGAGCGGAACGATGAGGCTCGACTTCAGCGGCTCGGTCGAGGGCGAAATCGCCCCGATAGCCGTCACCCCCGCGGGTAGAGTCCTCGCGCCCTACTACTCAGGGCTCACCGACCTGGATGCCAATGATGTCAGGCTCCGGGAGCGGACCGCGGCTCTTGAGGGGACCTACAGCTCCGAGGAGCTGATATCCCTCAGAGCCGAGGCCGAGGCCAGCGTCAACAGGACCTATTCCAAGCCCGCAGGAAGCAACGTCTGGACGATAACCTGGGAGGAGAACTGGCCTGTCACCCTCAACGCCAGCAAAACCGTCGACTATCTCGGCAAGAACATCAACGATCGGGACTGTGCCGGAAACAACGGCGATAGCATAGGTGCGAACTTCCTTTACAACAAGGAGCTCTCACAGGAGAGGAACGTCGCCCTCAGGCTCGACGGCCTGAACGCCACCGTCGTCGCCACCAACGATACCATCATCAGCGCCGACGTATTCCCGACGAGGTCCACAGTCTACGATATTACGTCACACTCAACGGGGATCGCAGACCTGAAGTACAGGCAGACCGACTCTCGGGGAGAGGTCATCAACTTCGGTGAGGAGAGGTACAGCGGAACCTACGACATAACGAGAAAAGTCGAGATGGAGCTCGTCTACACCAACGAGACGAACAAGACTGACTGGCTGTCGTGCTGCGTCGGTGGTTGTTCCGACATCGATCACTGCGACCTCGCCTCGTGGGGCGAGGCCGAGGTATTCGACTGCGTCTGCAGCTGATGGGAGGGCTTATCCCCCTCATCACACTCCATTTTATTCTTGAATTGTCGCCCTTTTAAAGCTCTTCAGAGGGCGTCTGGTCTTTTGGACCACAGCCCTCGGTCACCCTCCCGCTGGGATTTATGAGGGCGATCAGAATCTGGCCGGGCCTGGGCGTGAACCGCTTCTCCTCGACGGTGAAGAAGTATAGGTTTCCGGCCTCACCGACGAGGAACATCGGTATCGCCGACTTTCCGTAACAGTTCTTGAAATCTTCGTAATCGAAGTCCCCAGTCAGCCTGAAGCTCTCGATGGTGGATTCGGCCTCGAACCTCTGGGCGAGATAAGGGAGGGTGACCTCTCTTCCGAAGAGGAACCTCCCCCGGAGGTGGGCTGGCGGTATCACCTCTTTTCCCCGGTAGGCCTCCGTCAGCGGGGGGTGCTGGTAGACATTCGCCCTTCCGAAAATTCCCGAAAGATGGTAGGATATCAACGAATTCGCCTTGTCGTTGGAGGTGAGGGCCATGAGGTGGCCCATCCCCTCGAGATCGATCTCCTCCAGGACGTGATCTGCCATGATGTTCCCGTGATAGGTGGGAAGTCCGGCCTCGTAGGCCTGGGATATCTGGCTGTAGTTGGAGTCGACGACCAGGACCCTCACCCCCGCCTCCTGAAGAGCTTGGGCGATCTTTTGCGCCCAGGGGTTGGCCCCGACGATGAGGACTCCCTGGGGGTTCGACTGGGCGAGGCCCAGCCAGCAGGCGAGGGGCGCGGCTCCAATTCCGTATATCGCCACCGTCCCGATGATCACAAAGAATGTGAGGGGCGCAAGCGTCTCGGCCTGGGCAAACCCCTCCTCGACGAGCCTCAGGGCGAAGACCGAGGATACCGACGCCGCCACGATCCCCCGGGGGGCCATCCAGGAGAGAAAAACCAGCTCCTGCCACCGAAGCCTCGCACCCCAGGTGGAGACGATGACGGCGGCGGGCCGAACTATCAGCATGAGAATCCCGAGAAATAAGAGGCTATAGCCGTCGATGTAGTCCAGGTCCGCGACAGACAGCCTTCCAGCCAGAACGATGAAGAGGGCGGCTATCAGGAGGACCCTCAGGTTCTCCTTGAACTCGATTATGTGCTTGACGGCGACGGCGTTCTGGTTGGCGAGGGCCACCCCCATAACCGTCACGGCGAAAAGGCCCGACTCGATCTGGAACTGCTCAGAGATGGTGAAGACGGTGACCACCACCATCAGAGCCGCTGGGTTTTGGAGGTAGTCGGGGATCCAGTAGCGTTTCAGAAACTGGACCAGGAAGATTTCGCCCGCGACCCCGATCAGAACCCCGATGAAGATCGTCTTCATAATTCCAATGACTGTTGCAGCCGTGGCCCCCTCGGCTCCGCCCATCAAAATCGCCTGGAAGACCAGAACCGCCAGCATCGCACCGATGGGGTCGTTCATGATCCCTTCCCACTTCGCTATGTTTCCGACCCTTCCGCTCGGACGGACGTGAAGAAGCATCGGCAGGATCACCGTCGGGCCTGTGACCACCAGGATCGAGCCGAATAGTATCGCAATGTCGGGGTCGAGCCCGAGAATTAGGTGTGCCGCAAGCGACGTCATCGCCCAGGTAACCAGCACCCCCGCGGTGATAAGGTTGCGAACGACGGTCCCGATCTCTCGAAGCTCGTCGATCTTCAGGTTCAGGCCGCCCTCAAAGAGCATCACCGCCACCGATAGGGATACCAGGGGCACGAGAAGGGGTCCGAGGATCTGGTCTGGATCGAGAAAACCGGTGATGGGGCCTGCCACAAGGCCGAATATCAGCAAAATCAGTATCGATGGAAGCCCCAACCTCCAGGCCAGCCATTGGGCCACTATGCCAAGCACCAAGATGGTCGACAGGTAAATCAGGATCTCTTCGGTCAAGGTCAGACACCCGGCAGATCAAGCGATTGATTAGGACGCCCTTAAAGGTTTCTGATGCAGTGGACAAAAGGGAGGTGGGAGGGCAAAAGTCACGATCAGGGATCCAGGAGGGAGGAAAACTTTCGATGTCAGACTTTTGCCTGAGACCATTACGTCATCTGACGAATATAAACCTTTCCATTGATCATCAAATTTCCCGGAAGCTTTCGCCTCTGACGAGGTTTGCGAACTCGGGTCCGAAGATGCGCTTCGATCTTCGATGATCTCCGGAAAACGTGAAATCGAAAAAAAATATGAAAAGCTGATAGATTGATGCGATCATGAAAACACGAATTGCAATGAAGGGAGGGGCAAAAGTCGTGTGTAGGGATTTTAGGGAGGGAGGAAAAATTTCGGTCGACTTTTGCCTATCCCAAATACGGCATTTGTCGAATATAAGGCTTTCGGTTCGCTCAAGGGTGTAGATCTGCAAGCGCCTTCCTCAGAGTCGGCTGGTTTCCGCAAATCGGGTGAACGAAGGGGACGGAAACGAATTTCTAAAGGGGCCTCGTAAGAGATGGGAGATGATCGGTCCATGACTTCAGAGATCGTGCTGATAGGAAGGTCAAACGTCGGCAAATCCACCCTCTTTCGCCAGCTCACGGGCAAGAAGGTGAAGGTGGGAAGAAGGCCCGGAGTTACCGTCGGCCCTGCCAGAGTCCTGGTTGGGAACGTCGTCTACGTCGACATGCCTGGATACGGCTACATGAAAGGCATCGAGAAGAAGGTTCAGGAGGGCACAAAGGACTTCATCGTCCGGTACTTCGAGGAGAAGGGCGAAGAGATCCTTCTCGCTATACAGGTGATAGACGCCGCCAGCTTTCTTGAGATAGCCAACCGCTGGGAAGATAGGGGTGAGGTCCCCCTGGAGGTGGAGCTGTTTGAGTTTCTTACGGAGTTGGATCTGGCGGTGGCGGTGGCCGCAAATAAGATGGACAAGGTAGAAGATCCCGACGCTACTCTGGACGAGATCGGAGAGCGGCTCGGGATGTTCTCGCCCTGGAGCCAGTGGCGAGATCGGATCGCCCCCATCTCCGCCAAAGGCGGAAAGATCAAACCCCTGAAGGATATCATAAGGTCTAGGCTCCAACGCTAAGAGGCCTGATCCTCCTTATCCTCCAGGAGCCCCTGATCCGCCCGCCTCTCCTGGAACTCTTGAGCCAGTGGACTCTGATCTTTCGGGCTTGGCGATGACCCGATCGGATTTTGGATTATGAGGTTCCTGTAGGGGTAGGGGATCTCTATGCCCTCTTTGTCGAACCTCTTCTTGATAGCTTCCCGAATGTCGCAGGCCGTGGTGTAGGCGACGTCCCTGTTCGGAACGTCCATTGCAAGCCGCATGTTCACGGCGAAGTCCCCAAGCTCGGTAACCCTCACAGTTATGTCGTGATTTTTGAGAACCAGCGGATGCCTCTTTGCCGCCTCGAGCATTATCTCTCGTGCCCTGTCTATGTCTGCATTGTAGGCGATCCCGACGTCTATTCTCCAGGTTATGACAGGGTCAGTTATCGACCAGTTGATTATCGGCTGATTGCCCATGATGCTGTTGGGGACGAAGATCCTCCGGCCGTCCCAGGTCCTTATGGTGGTGTGCCTAAGGGTCAGATCCTCTATCTGGCCGTATTCGCCGTTGAAGTCGATGAAATCTCCGACGCGAAAGGGATGGAAGACCGCAAGGAAGATGCCAGAGATGACGTTTGATAAGGAGTCCTGGGCGGCAAAGCCTATGGCAAGGCCAGCTACACCGGCACCCGCCAGCAGCGTTACTGCAAGACTGTTGAGAGTCGGTATACGGGAGATCACGAGAAGGAAACCGGCGATGTAGATCGCCGCCACCAGAAGCCTGCTGATCAGGGTCCGGAAGGTCATCTCGGTCTCTGCGTCAAGGCCAGCTTTTCCGGTCGCAACGACCTTGGGGAGGTGGATGGTGATCGCGCGCCTCACCATCTTGGCGGCGAGATAGGTTGCAGCAACGATTACGACTATCTCAAAGAAGATCCTGACGATCGATACGAGATCTATGCCCAGAGCAGAGTTCAGGTAGTCGATGATCGAGGTCAACGTCGACTGGGCACCCTCGCCCGTAAGCTGGGAAGGCACTTCCGAAGATAGCTCCTTTGGCAGATCAGTCGTGAGGTTCGAGATGTTCGAAGCTGGATCAAGACCATCGGGGCTGATGTCAGAAGGAACTGTGTACTCGTAGAAAATGTCTTCTTCCACCGATACGATCTCGTCTTCTTCCATCAGGGAAAGGAAAACTCAGAAATACTTAACGGTTTCGCTGGCAACCGATAATGGGAAAAGGTCAGTCGGACGGGATATAGATCGGACCCATGGATGGTCGCTTATGGGTTTGTGGAAATCTAAAAAAGCTTTTAACACATAACCCGGATTATATCGATTCAAACAAGAGGATGCTGCTATGCTCAGAAACGGCTTCTACAACAGGGTCTTTGTAATTTCGGCGATCGTCCTCATCCTCTCGTGGGGGCAGACTTTTGGAGCGACCCTGGTGGTCTCTCCTGATTACGATGACAAATTCATCCAGGCCACCATAAACCGGGCCAGCGACGGAGACAGGATCATCGTGAAGAGCGGTCAGTACCGCGAAAACTTAAACGTGACCAAGAGTATCGTTCTCATCGGCCTGGATACTGGCAAAGGGAAACCTGTGGTGGACGCCGGGGGGTCTGGAAGCGCCGTCGCCATCTCCGCCGACGGAGTTTTATTTGAGGGGTTTGAAGTCGTGAATTCGGGCAGGTTGTGGAAGGACGCCGGGATAAAGGTGACCTCAAAAAACAACGTCATCAGAAATAACGACGTCACCGGAAACGAGTATGGGATAGTCCTGGACGGCTCTGCCAATAACAATGTGGTCAAAAATTCAGTCTGCCAGAACGACGTGGGCATCTCCCTTTACTCATCAGAAAAATGCACGATCATGGACAACAGCGCCTGCAACAACACCTTTGGCGGCATACTGCTCAGCAAGGCCAATAACAACACCATAAGAAACAACAACGCAAGCCTCAACCAATGGGCGGGAATAATCCTCGGCGAGGGCAGCAACAACTCCGTAACCAACAACATCGCCCGATACAACGATAATGAGGGAATCTGGCTTCTCCGCTCTGCCGCCAACACCATCAGGGGAAACAAGGTGAGGTACAACTACATCTTCGGGATCCGCCTCTTCTACTCCAACAGGAACGCCGTCACCAGCAACACCGTCCGAAACAACCTGGACGGCATCAGCCTTGAGAACTCCAACGGGAACATCCTCGCCGGCAACAACCTGAGCATCAACGACTATGGGATCTACGTCGACAACTCCTTCAACAACGGAATTTACATGAACAACCTGATCGAGAACCTCAACAATGCCCATTCCTGGAACTCGACGAACTTCTGGAATTCGACGGAACTCGTAAGCTACTCTTATAACGGCGTGGCGTACAAGAGACACGTCGGCAACTACTGGAGCGGGTACTTTGGACCCGACCCCTTCGGGGATGGTCTTGGAGACCTGCCTCAAACCGTGATGGACAAAGAGAAGGATTACAACCCCTTGAAGAAACCCTCCGAGAAATACACCCTGCGAACCTGAACGTTCTGGGGCCTGAAGGAAACTCAACCGTCGTGTCAGGCACCTGAGATCTGCCTCATACGTGGCGGATAGGGCCCTGATCAGAACCCCGCTCAAAAATAGGCCACTGAGATATGAGAAAGAAGAAAAGAATAGTTGCGAGTTGCGGCTCCATCAAAGCCGCAACCGATCCTTTGCATAGATTCGCCTTTTACGAGAACATTCTCATCGACTCGTCCAAGTGAGGAAGCATCTCCTCGCCCAGGACCTTGTCCACGGCTTTCTTGAAGTCCTCTGCGCTCACCGAGCGGCCGCGACGCCTTATGGCCATCATTCCGGCCTCGACGGCGATCGACTTGAGATCGGCACCGCTCGCGCCTTCGGTCTCCTTCGCGATGGCCGGAAGGTCCACTTCAGGGTCCATCTTCATGTTCTTGGTGTGTATCTGAAGGATGCTGAGGCGAGCATCGAAGTTCGGCATCGGGATCTCGATTATCCGGTCGAACCTCCCAGGCCGGAGAAGGGCTGGATCGAGGATGTCTATCCTGTTGGTGGCGGCGATGACCTTGACGTCGCCTCTCGCCCTGAAGCCGTCCAGCTCTGCCAATAGCTGCATCATCGTCCTGTTCACCTCTGCGCTTCCGGTGGTCCCGTCATGGGTCCTGATGCTTCCGACGGAGTCTATCTCGTCGATGAAGACGATGGCAGGGGCCTTGTCTCTAGCCATCTGGAATATGTCCCTGACGAGCTGGGCGCCTTCGCCGATGAACTTGTGGACGAGCTCACTTCCAGACATGTGGATGAAGGTGGCCCTGGAGTGGTGGGCTACCGCCTTGGCGATGAGGGTCTTGCCGGTTCCGGGGGGGCCGTAGAGAAGAACGCCCTTCGGCGGCTCGACTCCGATCTCGGCGAAGAGCTCGGGCTGGGTGAGGGGAAGCTCGACGGTCTCGCTGACCTCCCTGATCTGGTCCTCAAGTCCGCCCACCTGATCGTAATCGACAGTGGGTGCCTCTATCAGCTCCATGATCTTTGCTCTGACGTCCACGGACTTGTCCATCACTCTCACGATCGTCAGAGAGTTGTTTATCGCGACTCTCGTGTTAGGCTCCAGCTTCTCCATCATTTCTGGAGATGTGGTGGTTATGAACTCCTGGTTGTTTCCGTGCTGTCTGAGAAGGACGTAGTCCTCTCCCATCTCCGCTACCGTCGCCAGGAAGAGGGGCATCCTGCGCAGAAGCGCGTTCTCTTTCTTGAGCCTCTCCTCTTCCCGCATGTACTTCTTGTTGGATATGAGGGTCTCAACGAGCTTGGCTCTGGTATCCTCTTTCTCCATCCTGAGGGTCTCTATCTCCTCGCTCAGGTGTTTGTTCTCGTTCTCCAGAGCTGTGATCCTCTTTGAGTGTAATTCCTGAATCGACTCCTGATCTGGCGTTATTGTTGACTCAGTCATGTGATCAAGCGAATGCTCTTTCATGGATATAAATTGCACCCTCAGGAATAGGTAGAATATTATAAACATAAAATCTTAAAAGTCAGGTCTCCAGAGATAGATCTGTGCTATTGTCATATAGACGGCTTTAGGCGCCTGACACAAGTTTTGGCCAGCTGGAACGTCTAAAGAGGGTGTCTTCTGCACACTAGTGTTTAGGTTCCAAAATAACTTAGCAACATTTAATACCATGTACTGCAATCTAATATTATGCCATTTGTAAATAAGCGTCCTGCCTTGGAATTGACTGAAGATGAACTCAGGAAACTAAATACCATCAGCAAGTCAA
>JBFESM010000047.1:0-10388 GCA_041548445.1 Methanothrix sp.
ACGGCTTCGCCCAGGACTTCAGCGGCGAGGTCTTCACGATCGTTCCCCAGGAGAGCGCCTGCCTCGCCTGCGCCCTGGACGAGACCTTCCCAGAGCCGGAGGTAACCCCGGTCGTCGGCGCGGCAACAGGCGTTATCGGGGTGGCGATGGCGGCGGCCGCGTTGAGGTCTCTGACGGGGATCGGTGACGTAATGGCTGGCCAGAGGCTGATCTACGACCTCGCCTTCTCCGAGCTGATCAGGATACCGGTTTCCCGAAATCCGAGGTGTCCAGTCTGCGGGAGATGAACGATCCAAAAAAAAGATGATTTGGGTGACCCAATTCGAAGTTGAAAATATTGGCTGATGGCGGCAGCAGGCCGCCTATTTCGATGCGCCCTCGCGCACCCACGCCCAGGCATCGTCGAGCTGGGACTCGTCGAAGTACTTCACCTCGCCCTTCAGGAAGAGCTTGGCGAGCTTCGCCATCCAGTCTTCCCAGCGCTTGTTCCCGACGATGGCCACCTCTTCGAAGTTTTTCCCGTACTTTCTCCAGTACTCGTAGTCGTCCCAGACGGCCTTCGCCTCCCATCCCTTGAACTCCTCCAGGAGCCACAGGATCCTGATCTTGCCGAACTTTTCAATAGCCGTTTCGAACTCTGGTCCCATGGCCTTGTAATCGGCGTCCGTCAGCTTTCCGCTCAGCCGAAAGCCGACGACGTTCCCCGAACTCTCTTTCATTTTCTCAATCATATCTATCCCTCCGCTTTGTTCACGATTGGATCTCCTCCAGAAGAGCGGACGTTGAGAAGGACGTCCACGTTTTTGAGGAAATTCTCAAACTTCTCAACGCTCATCTCGTCGCCGGAGACCCCGTAGATCGAATCTATTCTGCAGGTCGTAACATCGTCCACGGCGAATAGGACGAAGTAGACGTCCGGAAGGTCGGTGCCGCCTCCATAGTCCCATTCCTCCCTGTACATCGGCGTCTCCTTCGGATTGATCCAGCCCACGGTCACGTTCTTGACAAAGGTGACCGTGAGATTCTTAACCGCCACGCCGAGAACGTAAGGCGTGGTGTTGAGCCCGCCCTCGGGCGGCTCAGAATACGTGTCAAGCTTTATCCCCACGTTCGATTCCAGGGCCAAAAGGTCGTGGGGCACGTCCGAGAGGTCTTCGGAGGCCGACCCTATCGAGAAGGTCTGGCGGGAGTAATTCGTCGCCGAGGCGACGTCGCCCGGCCACTGCGACCCTCGAACGACCAGAGGGTAGGTCAGGCTTCCCGTTTCGATCTCCTGGGAGTCGTTCATGACCAGGTCCATTTTCAGGGCTATCGAGTAGTCACCGGCTTCGATCGTCACCATATTTGCGACCGCGGGGCCCGTCGCCGCCAGTGCCGCCATCAGAACAAACAACATTTTCGTGCTCAATTCATCACCTTCTGATCGAAAATCGATCCCCTTCAGGGGACGAGGTCTGCGCCCGTGCTCACCGAAGTTCTGACCTCTTGGATCCCGCAGGGCGTCCAGTCGGACTTCACGTCGATGAAGACGACGTTGCTCGGGACGCCGTCGAGGGTGAAGATCGCCATCTGAATTCCCGGCACGTTGGAGTTGAGGATGATCTGCTTGTACCCCTCTGAGGCAGATCCAAGTTCACGCCGCCGGGCGTTTCCGCTGAAGTCCATCAGGTAGAGGCTGACCGACCCGTTCCTCGGAAGGTAGATCACCTCGCTCATCCAGGCGCCCAGGGGGCATACTGCGTTCCAGGACCATCCCGAAGAGGTCTTTATCCAGAGGGCGGGCGACGTGGCTGGAAATGCATCCTCGAAGTTTCGCCAGGAGACGAAGCTCCCCATGAAGTAAACCTGGTTTGGAGGCGCCGCCTTCGCGTCGTAGTCTAGGATCGCTCCATCTTCTCCCGCTGGCGGTGCATCGCAGGTGTATGTGGCTATAGGTGCCTGGGGTTTGGGGACGGGAGGCACGGGCGTTGGCGTTGGAGTCGGCTGGGGTTTGGGCTTCGGCTCGTACTTGCACTGACCTCGGTAGAAGGCCCACTCCTCGCAGGAGGAGCCGTCTGGGAAGATGCAGTATCCGACCTGTCCCCCGGTCGTCGGGTCGGTTCTGATCTCAAGGTCGTACCCCTGAGCTCCGCAGTAGACCGAGGCCGGGTTTGCCATGCCTATCGGCTGCTCCGGCTCTGGGTTGTAGCCGCACTCTCCTCTGTAAAACTCCCAGGCGTCGCAGGACGATCCATCCGGAAATAGGCAATTTCCACCGCTGTACTCGTATCCCTGATTGGAGCAGTAGTCGGCGGCGGGGTTCGACATGCCTATGTTGCCGCCGGGGCTCTCGGTTCCCGGACCGATCAACTCGCCCACGAACTCGCCGTCCTGGGCCGAGGCGAACGCTGCAAGGCAAATAAGGACCGATAGCAAGAGGATTCTCTCCATTCCTTTCAATCAATCCCTCCATCAAAATCGAGGCCGAAAAACATGATATAACATCTGTTTAAGTTGCATAATAAGGTTTTTGAGACTTCACCCGACACACTGAACGGTTTAATTTTGAAATAGTCGAGCACATTCCCTTTTTCGGTCATCTTCAGACCATGATCTTGCGAGCATAAAAGTTTTGAAACCAGGTCAACACAAAGACCTCACCTGGCCTACAAGACTCGGAAAAATGAAGGATCAAAACGAAAATATTCAGTCCCCTTCTTGATGGGTTTCGTCCTTAGGCATTTGACAGACTTCGACCCCCGCCTGCTCGAGAAACCGGAGCGCCTCGTCGTCAGGATATGGATTTCCGTAGACAACCCTTCGTATCTGAGAGTTGATGATGATCTTGGCGCAGAGGATGCAGGGCTGGTGGGTACAGTAAAGGGTGGCGTCTGTGGTGCTCACTCCGTGGATCGCGGCCTGGATGATGGCGTTCTGCTCGGCGTGGACGGCGCGGCATAGCTCGTGGCGGTAGCCGCTCTCGACGTTCTCGCGCCGGCACCCGACCTCAAGACAGTGGGGTAGACCCGTCGGTGCGCCGTTGTACCCGGTGGACAGGATCCTCTTGTCCCTCACCAGGACAGCACCCACATGGTGGCGAAGACAGGTGGACCTCGTCCCCACCACAGAGGCGATCTCCATGAAGTATTCGTCGAGGGAAGGCCGATCCATGAAAGAGGTTCTGATACGATCCGATATCTCTGTTTCCATTCTCGCTTCTCTTCGCTTCTCTTCACATTCTCGCTTCACGTTTCGTTTTCGCCTCGGCTACGACCGAAGGCGGAAAGTTAATATCCACTTCTGCATCGATGAGAGCCCATGACGATTCACTGGGCCGATGTGGCGGCGGAGAAGCTGGCAGGCCAGGGCCCGCAGACGGTGGCGACCGGGATCACCCCCTCCGGTCAGATCCACCTGGGGAACATGCGGGAGGTCATGACCGCCGACGCAGTCTATCGGGCGCTCCTCGATCGGGGGGTCGAGGCCCGCCTGATCTACATCGCTGACACCTACGACCCTCTCCGAAGGCTCTACCCCTTCCTGCCGAAGAGCTTCGAGGAGCACGTGGGCAAACCCCTCTCGGAAATCCCATGCCCCGAAGGCTGCTGCGAGAGCTACGCAGACCACTTCCTTCTGCCATTCTTCGACTCCCTGGATAGGCTCGGGATTGAGCCCGAAGTCCACCGGGCGGACCGGATGTACAAAGAGGGGCTCTACGTCGACGTGATCAAGACCGCTTTAAAGAGAAAAGACGAGATCGCCCGGATCCTCAAAGAGGTCTCGGGAAGGGACCTATCCGCCGACTGGTGCCCCCTGGACGTGATATGCCAGGAGTGCGGTCGATTGAACACCACCAAGGTCACCGGCTTCGACCTCGAACGCGAGACGGCCGACTACGTCTGCAAATGCGGCCACCAGGGCACCGCCAGCATGAGGGGCGGGGGAAAGCTCGCCTGGAGGGTCGACTGGCCCGCCCGGTGGTCGATCCTGAAGGTCACTATGGAGCCGTTCGGAAAAGATCACGCCACCGCCGGCGGCTCTTACGACACGGGCAAGAGGATCTCCGAGGAGATATACGGTTATCCTGCACCCTACCCCGTCGTCTACGAGTGGATCCACCTGAAAGGGAAGGGTGCGATGCACTCCTCCACGGGCATAGTCGTGACGATCAGGGACATGCTGGACGTCGTCCCGCCCGAGGTCCTCCGCTACCTCATCATCAGGAGCAAGCCCGAAAAGCACATCGAGTTTGATCCTGGCCTTCCGCTCCTCAACCTGATCGAGGAGTACGACCGCCGGGCCGGCGAGGAGAGGGCTCTTGAGCTATCGACGGTCGGGGCCGAGGGACCGGCCCAGGTCCCCTACAGACACATGGTTACGGCGGTCCAGATCGCGAGGGATGACCCCGAAACGCTGATGGCGGTCCTGGACCGGAGTGGCTACGACACCTCCAACAGTGATCAGATCCTCTCTCGGGCCGCGAACGTCAGGGCATGGCTCGATCGGTACGCCCCGCCTTTCGTCAAGTTCCAGCTCCAGGAGACTCTTCCATCTAAAGTGAAGAACATCGATCCGGAGCTGAGAGAGGCCCTCGGAATTCTAGCGGGAAGGATCGAGGGAAAGAGCGCCGAGGATATCCATAACGAGGTATACGCCGTCGCCGAGGAGAGGGGGATTGACGGAAAGAAGCTATTCGGCGCGATCTACGTCGCCTTCCTGGGCCAGAGGCAGGGTCCGAAGGTCGGCTGGTTTTTGGCGAGCCTCGACAAAGAGTTCGTGAAAGAGAGGCTCATGGCGGCCTCGGCAGATTAGACTGGGACGGCAAGATCGGACTATCGAGAAAATGGAGATAGAGAAGGGGAGGAAAGGTGAGAAGGTGATCGAGAAGGTCTCCGTCTACCTGGCCGGACCCATCTTCAGCAGGGGCGAGATCGAATGGGCCGGGTCTCTGAAGGAAGAGATCGAGGCAGCTCTGGGGGAGAGGGTCGATGTCCTCTGGCCCTTCGAGGTCGCCTCCGGGACGAAAGAGGTGATCTTTGAGGCGAACCTGGCGGCCCTGAGACGGTCACCCCTGATGGTGGCGATTCTGGACGGCCCCATGGTCGACGACGGGACCGCCTGGGAGGTGGGGTGCCACTACGCCCTCTTCGGACCGAGGGCGGTCGGCATCAGGACCGACGCGAGGAAGGCGGGCGAGGTTCCGGATTCAAAGGTGAACCTGATGATAGAGCAGTCCTGCAGGGCTGTGGTGAGCGACCTTGCGGGGCTCATCCAAGAGCTGGAATCTGCCCTGGAAGAGATCGAACGATTCTCGCGGAAATGATCTGGACGAGGCCGATCCCAAATGAACCCCTCCTTCTGGTGGAGGGAAGTTTGAGGGTTCTGGTGGCAGCAGACCTCCACATAGGAATCGAGCACCAGCTCTGGTTGGGGGGTGCCAGCGTCCCAAGCCGGACCAATAAGATGCTGGAAGATCTAAGGCGCCGGGTCGAAGAGATCAGACCTGACAGGCTCATCCTTCTGGGGGACGTCAAGCACAACCTCCCATGGACCACTTTTCAGGAGAGAAGCGAGGTCCCATCCTTTCTGAAATCGTTATCCGAGGTCGCAAGGGTCGATGTGGTCCTGGGAAACCACGACATCGGCCTCTCTGACCTCGCACCCCCCGAGATCCGGATCCACCCCCCCTCGGGCCTGGTCCTCGACGGCGTCGGGTACTTTCACGGCCACACCTGGCCGGGTCCCGACCTATTCGAGGCCGAGGTCCTCGTGGCATCCCACCTGCACCCGGCGGTCAGGCTGGCCGACCGCCTGGGCTCCGGCCCGCCCGAGAGGGCCTGGGTGAGAGCCCCCCTATCCCCGGATGCCCTGAGGGAGGAGTACGGCCAAACTCTCAATAGTCCCGAGATGACGATCGTTCCCGCCTATAACCCCCTCTGCGGAGGCTACCCCCTCGACTCGGTCACCCGGGAGGATCGAGGACCATTGCCGAAGATGGCCCGCCTGGATATGGCCAGAATCTACCTTCTGGACGGAACGGACCTTGGCAGGCTCGACCGGATAAGGGCGGTCCAGGCACTGAAGACGAGGAGACGGCGCTGAAAACGGTTATATTCCCAGCAGGCGAGGGATCAGTTCATGGACGAGAGAGAGAGGCTGCTGGAGCTGGTGAGAACGAAGGCGCTTAGGGAGGGGAAGATCACCCTATCCTCGGGGAAGGTGAGCGACTACTACGTCGATGCGAGGGAGGTCGTCCTCGACCCGGAGGGAGCGTACCTCACGGGAAGGCTGATGCTCGATATGATCAATCCTGCAGCCTTCGCCGTCGCCGGGATGACCCTCGGCGCTGATCCGATCGTGACGGCGATATCGGTCGTCGGCCACATCGAGGGAAGAGATCTGACGGCGTTGATAATAAGAAAAGAGCCGAAGAAGCACGGAACCCAGAAGTTCGTGGAGGGGCCGGCCCTCCCCGAGGGATCGAAGGTTGCAGTCGTCGATGACGTCGTCACCACGGGATCGTCACTTCTGAAATCGATCGAGCGGCTCCGGGCCGAGGGTTACGAGCCGATCCAGGTCGTCGCCATCCTCGACCGGGAGGAGGGCGGAAGCGAGAGGCTGAAAGAAGCAGGATATCGCCTCGAGTCGATATTCACCAGGGCAGACCTCATGGTCAAAAAACGATAGTCTAGCTCACGACGAGGAGCCTGCCGTTTTTGTCGCCGCACCTGATCTGGCGGGATCGCCCCTCATCGTCGGTGTAGGTCACCTGGGATGCTACGGCGTACTGACCGGGCACATCGCCCCTCACCGGATATGTTACCAGGGCCGAATTTCCCGGCTGTATCTCCACCGACTGGACCCCCGTATTCAGAGCGGCGAGTCCCTCTGGTGCGCCCGGAACGACGCTCACGTCCAGGGCGGACTCGCCGGTGTTGCCGAGCCTGAGCATCACGTTCGCGTCTTCCCCCACACCCAAATGGTAGCGGTCCAGCTCCTGCTCTACGTGGATCCCCACCACCAGAAAGACGAGCAGGACCGGCACCATCAGAAACGTTTTCATCAAACCCCAACTTGAGCGGCGTCGGGATTTAAAGGTAGCTTTCATATAAGAGCTACGTGAGACCTCCGCGTGCCCTTTTCGTTCGTCGTTGCAAGGGTGGTACGGATACAAAAATACTTATCATGGCGATGACTTTTGTAACTGCGATGGACGTTTCGTACTCGGTCTGGCGCGAGATCGCGGCGGAGAAGCTGGAGGTAGGCGGCGAAAGTTTCTCCTTTCTCTTCGATCGGCGCTATTCAAACCGCCTGAACAGGATGAGCCGGGTATTTTTCGAGGCTTATGCGAAGGCCACCAGAGAGATCTCGGCCGAGGAAGACCGTTTTCCCAGCCTAAGCGAGATCGAGTCCAGGATGGAGAGCGGCGCCATCTACGCCTACAAGGACCGGCTCATGAGGAGCACCGGGTTCTTCGAGGAGGTCAAGATCTCCGGTATATCCTATCTTATACCCAAGGCCAGACGTTTCGTCGACGAGACCGGGACCTACACAGACCTAATACTGGACCTAGAAAAGGGCGAGGTCGTCCTTCCCAGGAGGGAGAAGCCCTCGGCGATCGCGAGGTCTGAGGGAGCGGGACCCGAGGATGAATCAACCGCTGAGGAGGAGCTGGAGGGAGGAGCAGAGGATCTGACGGAGGCGGAAGTTGAGCCGTCCTCCGAATTGGTCGGAGCTGAAGGAGCATCTCCAGAAGATGCCGAACCCGCGCAGAAGATCCTGGAGGAGAAGGCTGAAGAGGCTCTTCCTGAAAAGGAGATGGCCGGGATCGGGGCTGAGGAGAGGCCGCCGGCCGAAGCTGGCGCCGAGACCCCCCGATCTGAGCGGGCCATCGAGACGGAGGCTCCCAAGGTTGAAGAGCCTCTCGAAAGGGCTCCTGCAGAGGTCGAAATTGAGGAAGTGGCTCCAATCGAAGAGGAGCCAAAAGCCCCGAGTGAGGAGATCCTCGTCGAGACGAAAGAGCCGGAACCTAAGATAGAGACGATGGAGACGGGGGCGAAGGCTGCGAAGAGAACGGCAGCGCCACCCAAGAAGCCCCATACCCCCGAGAAAAAGCCCGGAAAGGGTTTCGGAGTTTGGGGCAGAGACGACAGGGGACCTCTTCTGGCCCTGGCTGCCCTGGCCATCGTCATAGTGCTGGCAGGCTTTTACATCTGGTCGCCCACAACTTCAGAGCAGCCGGCGACGCCTGTACCGCCATCCGATTTTGTCAGCTATTCTGCTTACCTCACCAACGCTACCGGAAACACCTACCTGAACCTGGACGTCACAAACCCCAAGGGTCTGGAGAGCAGGGTCGAGCTGGTGATGCCGCCGGACGTGGACAAGAGCATCAGTGCCACGGGCGGCATCGTAACCATATCCTATACCAACAACACGGTGATCCAGCTCGCCTCCAGCAACAACGCCAGCATCTCGGTAGCCCTCACCGACGAGTACGTCCTCGTCCCCGTGACCTTCAACCTGGCAATACCGCAAGGGTACGAGTCGAGCGTCCTCGTCTACGACAAGGACTACAAGGTCAGCCGCACCAACAGCACCATCAGCCTCTGGTGCAACTGCACCGATGACCATCTGGATTTCGATCAGATCTACAATGCGAAAAAAGTTTCTGGCGGTCCCGGTCCCCAGGAGAGAGGCCCAGAGAACGCTACAGTTAATCAATCAGCTGGGCCTTCTGGACCGGAGGCGAAAGACGGTCTCTAAGGACGGTCGCGTCGAGATACCGGTGACCGGGCCCCCGCCCCTGCCGGGCCGAAAGGTCGTCGTTCAAGAGCATCCCGAGTTTTACGAGATATCCCCGGAGCTGGCCGAGCTTCTCGCAGACTCGATCGCCCCTGAGGAGAGGGAGCTTCTCCCAGGGGGATGGTTCATCCTTGGAACGGTGATAACCGTCAAGATCGATTCCAGAATCGAGCACCTGAAGAGCATGATCGGCGAGGCCCTCCTCGATATCTACCCCAGGTGCAACACAGTCCTTTTGGACCGAGGGATCGGGGGACAGTTCCGGGAGCCGAACCGGGAGGTGATAGCAGGCCTAAGAGAGACCGAGACGGTCCACCGGGAGAACGGGGTCGTATTCAAGCTCGACCCCATGAGGACGATGTTTTCGCCCGGAAACCTCCGGGAGAGGATGAGGATGGGCCGCCTCGGCGGGGGCGAGACGGTGGTGGACATGTTCGCCGGGATCGGGTACTTCACCCTCCCCATGGCGGTCCACTCGCACCCCAAAAAAATCGTCGCCATCGAGATAAACCCCGTAGCCTACGGGTACCTCGTCGAGAACATACGCCTAAACGGCGTCGAGGAGATCGTCGAGCCGGTCCTCGGCGACTGCGCCAGGCTCGCGCCCGCGGCCGCAGGCATAGCCGACCGGGTGGTGATGGGGTACGTCGGGACCACAGACCAGTACCTGGACGCCGGGATGGCGACCCTCGTGCCCGGCGGGCACCTCCACTACCACCAGACCGTCCCCGAACGGCTATATCCCCAGATCCTCGAAGAAGACCTTTTGGAGGCGGCAAAGCGGGCCGGAAGGGAGGTCAGGATCGAGAGGTGCGCCCGGGTGAAGAAGTATTCGCCCGGGATGCTTCACGCCGTTCTCGACGCCAGGATCGTCTGATGTGCCCAAAATAGTTATTATTGTTAATACCGAATAGTCCGTAGGTGATCTGAATGAAGATATCATGGTTGGGGCATTCCTGTTTCGAGATAGTTGACAGCAAGGGAAGGACGATAGTGACCGATCCTTTCGACGACACGGTGGGTTACGATCTGCCCCGCGTCCGGGCTGACGTGATCACGATGAGTCACGATCATCACGATCACAACAACGTCGGCGTCGTGAAGGGCGAGCCGCCCGTGGTCACCGGATCCGGGAGACAGACCGTTGCGGGGATCGAGTTTGAGGGCGTGCAAGTCTTCCACGATGAGCAGGGCGGAAAGCTCCGCGGCAAGAACGTGATATTCTGCTTTTCCGTCGACGGCGTGCGGATATGTCATCTGGGCGATCTGGGCCATCTTCTGAGCGAAGACGAAGTGAACGCCGTGGGCGATGTTGACGTGCTCTTGATCCCCGTGGGCGGGGTCTACACCATCGATGCTGCCGGTGCCAAGAAGGTGGTAGAGCAGATCAAGCCCCGTCTGGTGATACCCATGCACTTCAGGAGCGATGCCTTCGATGTCGATCCCGTCGACTGGTTCTTGGAGGGGCAGAAGGTCGAGCACCCGGGAAAGAGCGTAACGGAGGACGATCTGCCCGCCGAGGGCAGAAAGATTGTGCTGTTGGAGTACGACCGGCCCTCTGATAGATAAGATATTTATATTATTTATGCAGTACGTCCCCTCAT
>JBFESM010000048.1:0-10360 GCA_041548445.1 Methanothrix sp.
GAAGAGAAACGCCCGGCTGATCCAGCTTGCCTTCTATCGGCTAAGCGACATTGCGGAGAAGGGGTACGAGGGAGCTTACCAGAACGAGAACCTGTGATCTACTCCACCTCGCCCAGAAGGCGGCGAGAGAGCGGCCGAAGCCCAGAGTTTAGCTCGTAGAGGAGGGGAACGCCCGTCGGGATCTCGACCGCAGATATGTCCCGGTCCGAGATCCCTTCGAGGTGCTTGACCAGGGCGCGGAGGGTGTTTCCGTGGGAGACGACGAGGCCCCTCCGGCCTGACCTGATCTCGGGGGCGATCTTTTCTATCCAGAAGGGAACGGCCCGATTTGAGACGTCCTCGAGCGACTCCGCGCAGGGCAGCCGATCCCGCGGAATGTCACGGTACCGCCTATCGAATCGCGGGTGCCGAGGGTCATCGGGGTCGAGGGGCGGAGGCGTGTCCCGAAAGCTTCGCCGCCAGAGGTGGACCTGATCCTCGCCGACCTCGGCCGCCACCTCGTCTCTCGTCCTGCCCTGGAGGGCGCCGTAGTGGCGCTCGTTCAGCTCCCAGGCCTTCACCACCGGGACCCACTCGAGGTCCATCTCCTCGGAGACGATCCAGAGGGTCTTGATCGCCCTCTTCAACAGCGACGAAAAGGCGATGTCGAAGGAGAATCCCTCCCGGCAAAGGAGGCGACCGGCCCGTCTTGCCTCCTCCTCTCCCTCGCGCGAGAGGCAGACGTCGGTCCAGCCCGTGAACCTCCGCTCCTGGTTGTAGACGGACTGGCCGTGGCGTAGGAGGACGAGGGTGAAGACGGATTTCATGGAAAGCCCCACGATCTGGGCCGAAAGAAATAGATCGGCCCTATTTTGAAGAACCGTTGGCGGGGCTTCGGATATTCTTTGCGATCCGCGCTCTGAACTTCACAAAAAATAGATGGTGACCGGACACTCGCCCGTCTTCAGAGCATGGCCCGGGCCGTTATTATGGGGTGGTTGTTTCTGTCCACCACCAGAACCACTTCTCCGTCCTCGATGTCCAGGTCGGCGTCTACCACCTGTTGGCCGAATATCCGGCCGCCCCTGGCCACGAAGGGCACGGCGGCGTCCGAAATCACCAGCCTCTTTCTTCTCGGCGTTACGTTCTCTGACAAGGGTTATCACCTCTGTAGGGATAGGTGTGACTGATCTGATATGAATTTTTTGGTAGAAAGTGTGATTTAGTCTTAAATCAAGGTCAGATTTTACTGTCTAGCTCTCCCTCGTCCTCCGGCTCCGCCCTCTCGCCCGCCTCGTTTTCCATCTCCCGAGTCGCCTTCAGGCTTTCGTTGTAATATTCCAGAGCTTCCTCGAATTGGTTTGTCAGCTGATAGACCGTGCCGATCTGGTGGAGGGTCACAGCTTCCCCTGCCCGGTCCCCGATCTCCCTTTTTATCGCCAGGCTTTCGTTGTAGTATTCCAGAGCTTCCCGAAATTGGTTTGTATCCCGATAGATCTTTCCCATCTGGTGGAGGGTTTCAGCCTCAGTTGCGCGGTTCCCGATCTCCCTCTCGATACCCAGGCTTTTTTCGTAGGCATCAAAGGCCTCGCCAAATCGCAGCATGGACTGCAAAACCAGCCCCTTTTGGTTGAGGGCTGCCGCAAGTATGCTTTTGTTGCCCGTTTTTTCTGCGCAGATCTCTGCTCGTTCTGTGAATTTGAGGGCTGAATTGAAATCAAAAAGGGCGTACGACCTCTCGCCGAGGCGAAAGTTAGGCTCAAGGGCCCTTTCATAATCTTTGGAGAAGAATAGATGTTCGGCGATGAAGATCTCCACAAGCTGCTTATCGAGATAAGTTTTCTTCATCTCTTCATCCCCATTTCCATCTCCAGATGCTCAAAGCGTTTTGATCTTCGATAGTTCAGCTCTTTATTCGCACTTTACGGGCTCTCCTTTTTGAGAAACTCTCGCCAGAATGAAAATTGCCAGACTTTGGCTTAAAGTTTCGCCCGCCACCCGACGTCGTACCTCGCCCCGCAGTTCGGACAGATCAGAACGATCCTGTGCTCCTCCCCATCGTGGAGGAAGGAGACGTGAAAGCCCCTCTCGTAGCCGCAAGCGAGACAGATTCTGAACTCGTCGCCCGCCTCGACCTGCCTTATTTTCTCTGAGACCTTCTCGCTCAAGATACCACCAGATGGAGTTTGAGGGCCAAAGTATTTTAGTCTTGTTCGGTCTGAGAAAGAGGGACTTGGGGAGCAGGTGCGGGCGTGGGTGTCGGTGTGAGCGTGACTCGATGGCGGCCTCGGTCTCGGCTTCGGCTCTGGTCCGCGCCGCCTGCGCCGCCCGGCTTCAACTCAGCTTCGACTCGTTCAACCCCCTTCATCAGGAGAACTCCTCCCTTCAGGGTTCTTCGGGCCGTTCTTCTTGGGGTCTCGACGGCCTTTGCGCCCCTGTAGCCCTCTTGGCCGAACCTTCCGCCTTCACAGCCCGGAGCCTCGCCCGGCCCTGGATCTCCTCGACGAACCCCGATGCGAGGATCCCGGTGGGAAGAGCGAACATCCCGACGCCGAGAATAATTATCAATGAGCCGACGAGCTTTCCGAGGATCGTCACCGGGTAGACGTCCCCGTATCCGATCGTCGTGAGGGTCAACAGGCCCCACCACATCGTCGCGGGGATGCTGGGGAAGTTCTCGGGCTGGACGTCGTGCTCCAGGAAATATACGATGCTAGAGGCGAATGTGAGAAAGAAGATTATGGCAAAGAAAGTCACCGTAAGCTCCTCCTTCTTCGCCCTGATCACATTCTCGAGGGTCACCATCGACTCCGAGTACCTGCCCATCTCAAAGAGCCTGAAGAGCCAGAAGATCCTCACGCCCCGGAGGAACCGGAGATCCGGGAAGACTATTGGAAGGTAGTAGGGAAGGATCACTGCGAGGTCTATGATCGCCAGAGGCGAGAGGGCGAACCTGACCCTGCCCCTGATGGGATCAGACCGGCGCGGGTCCAGGTTCGAGACCCAGAACCGCAGAAGGTACTCCACGGTGAAGGCGATGATCGAGAAGAACCCGAAGGCGTCGAAGAGAGGGCCGTATCTCGCGTCGATCGCCTCCTCGCTCTCCAGGACCACCGCCGCGACGTTGAGGAGGATCAGGGCCATTATGAAGAAGTTGACCAGCCTCCCGGCTGCGTCCCCGGGATCGGTCGCCTCCAGGATCTCGTATATCCGCCTCTTGCACCTCTGGACCATCCCTTCACGATATGTCATCTTAATATATACCGGTGTCTTTTTTTGATCATGATCGCGGCCTGCATCCAGCTTTCGATCCGGCTCTGCAAAAAGGACGATAACCTCCGCCGTGCCCTGGCCATGGCCACCGAAGCCGTCGAGCAGGGCGCAGAGATCCTGGTCTTCCCGGAGCTGTTCCTTTCGGGCTTCTGCTACACTCAGGACCTCTCCGACCGGCCCCCCTACCCATCCCTTGACCCCCTTCGGTCGTTTGTTTCAGAGCACGGCTGCATGATCATTGGCTCCCTCGTCGACGGGAGGCTGAACAGGGGCTTCTGCCTCGATGAGTCGGGGATCGGTTTTCAGGATAAGATCCACCCCTTCGGCCCCGAGAAGGCCCACTTCGAAGGGGGCGGCTCTATATCGCCGATACCGACCGAGAGGGGCAAGGTGGGCCTTGAGATCTGCTACGACCTGCGGTTCCCGGAGGTGGCTAGAAGCCTCGCCCTCTCGGGCGCCGACTACCTGGTCACCATCGCCCAGTTCCCGGCATCGCGGGGTTATCACTGGCAGACCCTCTGCCGGGCAAGGGCCATCGAAAACCAGATCCCTCACATCGCCTGCAATGGGGCGGGCCCCGATTTATGCGGCGGCTCCGCGATCCTCGACTCATGGGGCATGCCCCTCGCGGAGGCCGAAACCGAGGCGGCTACGATCCTGGCGGAGGTGGACCTCGAAGATCGGGACCGAATCCGGGGGGAGATCACAGCCCTGACGGATCGGCGGCCCGAAATTTACAGATTCTAGTAGAAATAGAAATGATGAACGACGGCAGAAGGACGGATGAATTGCAGCTGAAAGACGGATGAGAGAGATGGATGGTCTGAGATGAAACCCGAGACGGTGAAGTTCCTCCGCTCACGGTTCAGGGAATACTACCTGGGGGAGTCCCTGGAGATGCCGCCCCAGCTCGAGCGGCGGGAGTGGGGCTTCATCCTCTTCGACGACATGCCAAAGTTCGTCATGCGCCGTCACAAGTCCTTTTTGACCAGATCTGAGCTCGTCGATTATATTCGAACGCAAGTCCCGGCCCACGTCTACCACTCCGCCGCCCTCTACGAGCGGCCGGGGGCCCCCACCATGCGGGAGAAAGGATGGCTCGGCGCAGACCTGATCTTCGACCTCGACGCCGACCACCTTCGAAACGCGCCCACTTCTTATGCCGAGATGCTCGACCTCGTAAAGACCGAGACCATCAAGCTCTTGGAGTTTCTCACAGGCGACTTCGGCTTTGCGGACGACGACGTTCGGGTCGTCTTCTCTGGCGGGAGGGGCTACCACATCCACGTCCGTGACCCACGAGTCCTGAACCTTGGGAGCGGCGAGCGGCGCGAGATCGTGGACTACCTCACCGGGAGGGGGCTTGAGATTAACAGGTTCATATCTGAAGGCCAGGCCGAGGGGGATTTTGGCGTCGAGACCGCAGACGTCATCAAATGCTCCCCTGCCGACTCGCCGGGGTGGGGTAAAAGGGTAAACAGGTCGATGATCACCTTCGTCGAGCAGATGCGCGCCCTGGACGAGAAAGAGGCCGTGAAGATGCTATCCTCCGTCGAGGGGATCGGAAAACGGAACGCATCCAAATTTCGTCGCAGCCTGATGAGAGACGATATATTAGAGCGCATACGAAAAGGAGAGAGCCTTGATCTATTCAAGGGCAGCTCCAAAGTCTGGAAGCCGCTGATAGAGGGCTACCTCGAAGAGGGGGGTGTCCATCTCGGCTTTTCGCGGGACCTGGAGAGCGGCGAGACCGACGAGCCGGTCACCACCGACGTCAAAAGGCTGATAAGGTTCCCCCTCAGCCTTCACGGGGGAACGGGCCTCCGGGTGACGCCCCTATCCGTCGAGGGTCTGGAATCCTTCGACCCTCTCCGCGACGCCGTCGTCTTCGGCGACCGTCCCGTCGAGGTATGTCTTCGCGCTCCCTACCTCCTTGAGATGCGGGGCGAGAGCTTCGACCTCGAAGAGGGGCCGGCAAATGTTCCCCTATGCGTCGCCGTCTTCCTGATGGCCCGAAAGATCGCGGAGCTGGGCAAAGCTTTAGACTGATGAGCGGATCTAGTATCCTTCTCCGACCTGGAGCTGCTTTACCATAGATCGGTGGGTGAATATGAGCGATCTGGACCTTGTGAACCTCCTGCGAAAAGAGCGAAAGGCTGCGGAGCTATTGCCGCTGGAACCCGGCTTCTACCAGAAGGTGGGTGAATACCTCGCTGAGCTTGAGCGAGATCGCATCGAGGTGAAGGACCCCTACTCCGTCGAGGCCCAGATCGTTGAAGACGAGCTGAAGGCGGCCCGGGGGAGCATCGGGCGGCTGATCGACCTTCGGCTCAAGAAGATCACGAGGAAGGTCCAGCGCGCGGGCTCTGCATCGAGGGACGTGGCCATCAAGGGGATGACCCCTGAGGAGGAGCGGATATACCGCCAAACTTTGGCCGCCCTCACCGAGGGGAGGGAGTCGATCCTCGCTCAGGTGAACCGGGTCGAGCGCATGACCACCGAAAGGGCTTTAACGCCCAAGAGGGCTATGACCCAAGAATACGCCCTTGTGATCTTGATGGAGAGCGTTCCGACGTTCGTAGGCGTTGATGGAAGGCGTTACTCCCTCGAAAGGGGAGATCTTGTGATGCTTCCGGCTTTACATGCCAAGAACTTATGCAATAAAAATTTAGCTCGCGAATTGAAGTAGGTGTGATCCTATGAAGATGCCAAAGGAGTTTAAAGCTCATTGTCCTTTCTGCAAAAAGCACACCACCCACATCGTGGAGAGGGTGCGAAAGGGGCGGGCCACGACGATGGCCCACATAGACAGGCAGAAGCATCGTGCCCAGGGGATAGGGAACTCTGGGAAGTTCTCGAAGGTTCCTGGTGGGGACAAGCCCACCAAGAGGGTGAACCTCAGGTACAGATGCAGCGAGTGCAAGAAGGCCCACAACCGCAAGGGCTTCAAGATTTCAAAGTTCGATCTGGTGGAGGGTTAACTCTGTCAAAATTTCTGAAAGTTAAGTGTAACGACTGCGAGAACGAGCAGGTGATCTTCGGCAACGCTGCCACGGTGGTCAAGTGCCTGGTCTGCGGAAGGACCCTGGCCGAGCCCAGAGGCGGAAAGGCCCAGGTCAAGACCCAGATCTTAGAAGTGTTGAGTGATTGATATGCAGCGTGAGGGTTGGCCTGAACCAGGGGAACTTGTGGTCTGCACCGTGGACCAGGTGGTGGACTTCGGGGCCTTCGTCATCCTGGACGAGTACAAAGAAAAGAGAGGGCTGATCCACATATCCGAGGTGGCCAGCGGCTGGATAAAATACATTCGAGATCACGTTCGCGAAGGCCAGAAGATCGACTGCAAGGTGCTCAACGTCGACCCGTCGAGGCACCACATCGACCTATCCCTAAAAGACGTCAACGAGCATCAGAGAAGGGATAAGATCCAGGCCTGGAAGGCCGACCAGAAGGCTTGGAAGTGGCTCCAGATGGCCTATGAGGGCGAGGAGGAGCACCTGGTCGAGGTCACAGATGGTCTCGTCAAAGGGTACGAGAGCCTCTACATGGCCCTGGAAGATGCGGTCGTCAGCGGGATCGACGCCCTCGCCGAGGCGGGCCTCAGTCCTGAGGATGCCAAGAAGGTTCTCGCCATCTCCCAGGAGAACGTCAAGATCCCCAACGTAGAGATCACCGGATACGTCGACCTCACGAATCCTGCACCCGACGGGGTAGAGCAGATCAAAAAGGCTCTCAAGAAGGCGACGAGGACCAAGGAGGACGAGGTCACCTTGGACGTGAGGTACGTCGGCGCGCCCCGCTACAGGATTCACGTCACCGCTCCCGACTACAAGCTGGCCGAGGCCGAGCTTCGAAAGGCGGCCAAGGCCGCGATCGCGTTCATCGAGAAGCAGGGCGGCGAAGGAACTTTCCACAGGCAAGCATGAGGTCTAAGATAAAGAAGTGCAGGACCTGTAGCCTGTACACCTTGAAGGAGAACTGCCCCATCTGCGGCGCTCTTACCAGCCAGACGAAGCCTGCGCGGTTCTCTCCCGAAGATCGCTACGGCAGGTACAGGCGGGCGTTGCGCCAGGAGGTCGAATGAGAGAAACTGTTGTTCGCAGAATTAAGGACCTCGATCTTCGAAACCCAATTCTTATTGAAGGCCTGCCGGGCGTAGGTCACGTAGGAAAGCTGGTGGCCGAACACCTCATCGAAGAGCTGGAAGCCGAGAAGATAATCGAGATCTATTCGCCCCACCTGCCACCTCAGGTGATCGTCCTGGATGACGGGACCGTAAAGCAGGTCCGAAACGAGATCTACGCCTACCACGGCAAGGATCGAGATCTCCTCCTCCTGGTGGGGGATTATCAGAGCGCCACCAACGAGGGCCACTACGAGCTCGCGGGCGCGTTTCTCGATCTATGTGAGGAGTTCGGGGTCGAGAGGATCTATACCCTGGGCGGGTACGGCACCGGCCAGTTCGTGGACAAGCCCCAGGTACTGGGTGCCGCCAATAGCCTCGAGCTCGTCGAGGAGATGAAGGAATACGGTGTCGTCTTCCAGGATAACGAGCCTGGTGGCGGAATAGTCGGCGTAAGCGGTCTGTTGGTGGGCCTTTCGAGGCTCAGGGATATCGACGCAGTCTGTTTGATGGGCACCACCAGCGGCTACCTCGTCGACCCCAAGAGCGCCCAGGAGGTCCTCAGGGTCCTCTCCAAGGCCCTGGATATCGAGGTGGACATGCAGGCCCTCGAAAACCGGGCCAAGGAGATGGAGCGGATCGTGGGCAAGCTCCAGGAGATGGAGAAGGCCCAGATGCCCTTCGAGACGAGCGGCGAGGAAGACCTCCGCTACATTGGATGAGTTGATCATGATCGATGCTCTCTTCGCGAGCGCGCGTCGGCTCCTCGCCTTGGCCGAAAAGGCCGGTGCAGAGGAGGCCGAGATCTTTGGCCTTGAAGCTCGGTCCGTCGACATTGATCTTAGGAAAGACCAGGTCGAGATGGCGAGCGAAAGCTACGACTGCGGCCTGGGCCTCAGGGCAGTCGTGAGGGGGGCCGTCGGCTTTTCGGCCACCAGCGACTTCTCGAAGCTGGAGATGGTGGCCGAAAGCGCCGTCAGGGCCGCTCGGGCTCGAGGTCCCGACGATAAGTGGCGATCTCTCCCGTCGCCGGAGAAACCGGGCCGACCTGAGGAGGTCTTCGATCCGGCCATCGCGAAGATGGGGCCAGAAGAGTGTCTCGATCTGGCTGCGACCCTTATCGAGGGGGCGGGTTCGATCTCGGGCGCAGAGCCGGTCACTGGAGGCGTCTCTGCCATCTCTGGCTCCGAGCTTTTAATCAACTCCAACGGCCTGGAGCTTGATGAGAGGGGAACCATCTTCACCGCCTATCTCGAGACGGTGGCGAAGGGCGAGGACGGCACCGCCGCGACGGGCTATGATTTTGCGAACTCCAGGACCGCCCTCTCCAACCTTGCAGATGTCGGGAGATCTGCAGGCGACCTCGCGAAGCGATCCGTCGGCGGGGTTCGGGGCGAGAGCGGGAAGGCTGAGATCCTCCTGGGGCCGATCGCCTTCGCCGATATCCTCGGCAACGCCTTCGTCCCCTCGATATTCGGGGACAACGTCCAGAAGGGAAGGTCGTCTCTCGCGGGCAGGATCGGCGAGACTGTGGCCGAAGAGAACTTCAACATCGTCGATGACGGTCTTTTCCGGGGCGGGATGGCCACCTCCAGCTTCGACGGCGAGGGTGTCCCCTCCCAGAGGACGACCCTGGTGGAGAGGGGCGTTCTGAAGGCTTTTCTCTACGACTCCTATTCAGCGGGAAAAGAGGAGACCGCGACGAAGAGCACAGGAAACGCGGACCGACCGGGCTACGCGGGAATCCCGAGGGTTGGGACGAGCAACCTGATCACATCCTCAAAAGATCCCCAAAACGTCCTGGCGGAGACGAAGAGAGGATATCTCGTGACCGGCGTCATCGGGGCTCACACCGCAAACCCGGTCTCCGGCGACTTCTCGGTGGAGGCGAGAAACGTTTTTTCGGTCGAAGACGGCGAGGCCGCGCGGCCGATCCGCTCCCTGATGCTGGCTGGAAACGTCTTCGACCTCCTTGGCACGATCAGGGCTGGGACCGACGCGAGGATGGTGGGATCAATGGTGGTTCCCACAGTCAAGGTCGAGATGAAAGTTGTCGGAAGTTGATGATAGAAATCGGCGGTTGACACATTGACGTTATAACTACAGAGGCGATTTTTGATGATCATCGGTGGACCATCCTCCCAGCTTCTGGGGGGCAGGGTTGCAGCAATTCTCAACGAAGATTTGGCTTTATGCGAGTACAGCAGGTTTCCGGACGGCGAGGCTTATACTCAGGTCTGCTCAGACCTCGACGACGGGATCGTCGTGATCCAGAGCACGCCATCGGATCGGGACATAATCCAGCTCTTGCAGCTTCTTGACGTCTTCCGGGGAAGGCGGATCGACCTCGTCGTTCCCTACTTTGGATACAGTCGCCAGGACAAACAGTTCAAGCCGGGCGAGCCCCTCTCCGCAAGGGCGATGGCCATCGCTATCGACGTCTTCCTCGAAGAGGGGTCGAGATTCTTTACAGTCAACATTCACGACAGGTCCGTCCTCAAAAACTTCAATATCGAGGCAAAAGATCTGGACGCAACGCCCCTCCTCGCAGACGAGATCAAAAAGATGAACCTCGATGATCCGGTCGTCATATCACCGGACAAGGGCGCAATCGAGATGGCGAAGGTCGCAGCGTTGAGGCTCGGCGTCGATTATGATTACCTCGAAAAGACGAGACACAGTGGGACTGAGGTCTCGATGGCACCAAAGGAGATCGACGCCTCGGGAAGGGACGTTGTGATCCTCGACGACATGATCGCAACCGGCGGAACGATGGCCCAGGCGATATCGATCCTAAAGTCAAACGGGGCGAAGAGGGTCTATCTCGGATCGGTCCATCCGGTCTTGACGGGAAGTGCCGTTCTGAAGCTATGCCGTGCCGGGGTCGAGTCGATAATTGCGACTGACACCCTCGAAAAAGCGGTCAGCACGGTTTCAGTTGCGAGTCTGATCGCAGAAGCTGTTCGGTCGTGAATATCATTTTCC
>JBFESM010000049.1:0-10348 GCA_041548445.1 Methanothrix sp.
AAAATGTATGTTTTCAAAGCAGATTATTCCCGGAATCTCTGAACTTCTAATCTTTATTGATGAATGAACAATACATCTACCATCCCTATCCTTATCCTCCAAATTTATCATTCTCAGATCCAGATCTCCCTCTACAATCACATCGTCGTACTCGACCGGCTCGCCCCGCTCGATCTTCGCCAGAATCTCCTCGGCCTTCACAACCATGCGCCCTTCCTCCGCCGTCCTATTCACCCCCGCGAAAATTCGCGCCCCTGCTATTTCTCGATTTCGTCGCCCCTCCTCCCAGCCGTCCAAATTTCTGCGCCGCATGGTGCGGAGACGAGGAGAAGGAATAACGGGCATCGATCGACGCGGATGACTATATGGCCCGGCTGTTCGCAGATTTTCGAGCCCTTTGCATTCATCTCCATAAAATTCGCATGTCTCCGAGCGCTGGCGATAGTGGCTTATATATTGACGTGTACAATATTCTATTATTCGTTCGAATGGAACGACGATAACGTGGAGTGATGAAAAATGGCGAAGATTTTGGCATCGATCTTGGTATTGGCCGCCCTCCTCTGGGTCCCCGTCCTGGCCGGGGCCGAGGAGGTGCCGGACCTGGTGGGGAACTGGACGGGCGACGTATCTGTTGTGAGACTGGGATCACTCGACGCCGTCCCTGAGATGAGTTCAGAGAACCTGACCTACAGCGATGGGATCTCCCGCCCTCTTGTAATTGAGGAGCAGAACGGCCGGAGGTTTGCGGGCGTGTGGATCTCGACCGGAAATCCCGAAGCCTCTGAGGCGGTTCTCGGCGTGATCGGCTTCGACAACGAGGCAATCTACATGGTGGACGAGGACGGCTATATCGAGGGGAAGCTGATCTCGGCCACCGAGATGGAAGTGGTCTACCGGGAGGTCGACCCCGACGGCATGATAGTTACCATCTCCAAGTACACCAAAGCCTGATACGAAATTCCAGGACGAAATGGGGGCTTGTCCCCATTCCCAGTTCCATTTTTCCTCAGTCGGTTTGAAGAGCTTATTTGAGAACTTATGGTCCTGAACGGTTTTGAACGGGCCCGAACGCCGAGTTTGACACTTATCCGGTTCCAGGGCGAAAGAGAATGCCCCCTGGGATCTCCTCGGCCCTCACCACCCTGCGCCCGTCGTCCGCCGTCCTTTTCACCCTCGCGAAAATTCGTGCCTCTGCTATTTCTCGATTTCGTCGCCCCTCCTCCGGCCGTAAAAATTTCTGCGCCGCCGGGGGTAGGGGTTGACAGATGGTTTTTATAATTAAGTGTGCAAAATTCTACTGTTCGTTCGAACGGAACGACGATAACGCGGAGTGATTAAAAATGATGAAGATTTTGGCATCGATTTTGGCGCTGTTCGCCCTCCTCTGGGTCCCAGCCGGGCCGAGGAGGTACCGGGCCTCGTGGGGAGCTGGACGGGCGTCGGGTCGGTCGGATCTATGGGTGCTCCGCCTTTAACGAGACCGAAAAAGGGGCCCTGAAGAGGGCGTTGGTGGCCGAAGAACTGTATTTTGAGCTACTTAATCTTTCAGATTTTCACACGGATTATGCGTTGCATAAACGATATCCGATTTCAAGAACGATTTCAAGAATGGCTTGATGTGACCTTTTTGATCAAGCCAATCTCACTGGATTTGCTACCGGCATCGCTGCAACATCGCGATTCTTATACTCATCTATTTTGGATTATTGGTCAACACTCCACTTTCACCCAAAGACTCCAGGATACCCCGCTGCCGTCGCCCGGAGGAGGACGTCGATGATCAAAGCCGCGAAGAGTACCGCCCTGTAGTTTGCGCCCTGGTAGAAGATCCCGTTTCCACGCTCGGCCGTCGGGTTTCGGATGAAGTCGATCGTCTGAGCGATCATCCAGATCCCCGCCGCGAGGGCCGCGGCGAAGTAGATCGGTCCAAGGCCGGTTGCAAGGCCGAGGGCGAGCGAGAGGACGACCCCTGCGACCCAGGTCGCGGCGACGAGCTTTGCGGTCTTTGGGATGCCGTAGGTGACGGGGAACGTCGGAATCCCCTCCTTTCGGTCGCCCTCGACGTCTCTTGAGGCGTCGCAATTGGTGAATCCCCAGTCGGTTATGCAGATCATGGCGCCTAGGACGAGAGCCCCCTCGTGAAGGCCGGGCCCGGCCTTGAGGATCCCAGCCGGAGCCATCGCAAGCCAGACGCCCATCGGCACGACCCCGTAGGCCAGGCCGACAAAGGCCCAGGAGAAGGGGGTACTCCTCTTCGCCACCTTCGAGTAGACCGCCATAATCAGGGTTGCCGCGATCAAGGCGACTAGGCTCTCGGGGTTGAGGTAGAAGGCGATGAGGGCTGCGATCCCGAATAAAAGCCCCGAGTATGCGAGGGCCGAGGTTCTGCTCACCTGCGAGGAGGGCAGCGGCCGGTCCGGCATCCCGACGGCGTCGACGTCGATGTCGCAGCAGTCGTTGAAGACGTAAGAGCTGGTTATGGCGACGTACGCTCCCAGGGTTGCGATTGCAAAGGGAAATATGGCGGGGAGGCCCCCGGTCGTGGCGTAGACCGCAAGAAGCGCCGTCGCCCCAGGAAGGGCGATGTCCATCGGCGCGAGAGGCGGGCGGAGAAGCTGCCAGTAGGCCCTGAACCGACCGCTGCGTTTCGTATTTTTCGTACTCGTACAGGCGTTCACGTCTCCTCCTCCCTCAGTCCAAAAGCCCCTCGAAGGCCTCGATATGGTCCTGGGGTCGGACGAGCCAGTCGAGCTTCCCCTTCTCCCTGCCGATGGGGTAGATCTCCCGATTTCGGGAGAGACCGAGGGCCTTCACCTTCGGAACCTCGACCTCCCTCAAGGGCGCCGCATCCTCGCAACCGGGGTTCTCGACGAACCCCTCCCGGGTCAAGAAGTAGGCCCCGCCCCCCCTCTCTTTTATCGGATCGTAGATCGATGAGAACTCCCGCGCGACGAAATTTGCCATCTTCAGCCTCTTGTTGGATTCGTTTATGGTTATGTGGCCGTAATCGGGAGGCACCACCACTTTGTCGCCAGCCCTCGCTCTCACCACCACGACGTCGCTCAGGTCCTCCTTCTGGAGAAGGTACGTCGCCTCCCCCTCCAGGACCTCGTAGACCTCGGGATAGGTGACGATCTGGCCTGGGACCAGCGGGTGGTAGTGGCCCGCGGTCTTGACGTACTCGCACCCCAGCATCAGAGGCGGTATGATGGTGATGTCGTACCTGATACCCTGCTCAACGAAGAGGTCGCCATCCCTCCTGCTGAGGAAAAGATCCCTGTACATGTAGTAGAGCTCCAGGTTCTCTGCACCTCTCGCCCACTCTTGATCGTAGAGGACGTCGTCCATGTCGTGGAGCATTCTCACGTCGGGCTCCTTTGTCCTTCCGCCGAATTCGAGCTCGTTCAAGTCTCAACACCCGAATGGGTAAAGGTCGGCAAATTTATAACGTTTTTCCGAGAAGTAGACCTCATGGAAAATGATGAGAAGCCCGCCACTTTCTGCGAGGACCAGAGAAAGTTCATCATGACCTTCGTATCCTCCACAGCCGAGGCGATCCAGGCGACCCAGGGAACCGGCGGCCTCATGATCATGAGCGTCGCCATAGGATCCAAGCTCTGGGAGGAGATGGAGCAGTTCAGGGTGTGCGATATGCCGAAGTTCGAGACGAGGGCAGAGCAGATCGGATGCTTCATGGACACCCTCAAGGATTCGGGGGCTATCAAAAGTTATACTTTTGAGGAGAAGGACGGCCGCCTCATCGTCCGCATAAAAGACTGCTTCTTTGCCCCCGCCAGCGATCGCCAGATCGATGGGGGGCTGGAGCACCCCCTCTGCCCCATCGGCGGGCTGATCGTGGCGGGGCTTCACAAGACCGCCCACATCCTCGCCGCCCTGGAGGGGGTCGAGCACGATCCCGAGGCCGAGGTCTCCACCCTCACCTTCAGGCTCTACTCGTGATAGACTGGCGAAGAAGGCCGATCACGGGTGAAAGGTCGATGGAGCGCCTTCACAGGTTCGTTTTGATCCTGTCCCAGACCGACCTTATGGCATCGCCGACGGGATCCTCGACCTCAACGAGGGTCTTTCCCGAGATCATCACCTCCACCACCCCGGGATCGAAGGGGAGCTTTCCAACGACGTCGACGCCCAATTCGCGGCACAATCCATCGATCTCTTCCGTCATATCGAGGTTCAGGTCGTACTTGTTGACGCAGACCAGGGCTTTTACTCCGAAGTGCTTCGTGACGCCGAGGATCCTCTCCAGGTCGTGGGCTCCGGAGATGGAGGGCTCAGTCATGACGAGGGCGATGTCAGTCCCTGTGATGGATGCGATGACGGGGCACCCTATCCCTGGAGATCCGTCGATCAGGACGAGCTCCTCTCTCTCCCTCTCTGCGACCTTCAAGGCGAGCTCTCTTACCATCGTCACCAGCTTTCCGCTCGCCTCCTCCCCCGGAAATAGGTCGGCGTGAACCATCGTCCCAAACCTCGTCTCGGAGACGTAGGCGTGGCCCGAGACCGCATCGACCATCGCGATCGCTTCCGAGGGGCAGACCAGGGTGCAGACCTTGCACCCCTCACAGCTGCGGGGGTCCACCTGAAAGTCAAAGATTGCATCGAACCTGCAAGCCTTCTCGCACTCGCCACACTCTGTGCACTCGTCGGGATCGATCGTGGCGGTCTGTAGCCCCAAGAAGTCGTGCGTCTCTGTGATCTTCGGCTTGAGGATCAGATGGAGGTCAGGAGCGTCGACGTCGCAGTCTGCCACCACCACGCCTCCTTTGGCGAGGGATGCAAGAGACGCGGTCATCGTCGTCTTGCCGGTGCCGCCCTTGCCGCTGATGACGACGAGCTGCTTCATCTGATCGCCTCCTCGACCTTTCCGAGCAGGTCCACGAACCTCTCCTGCCATTCAGTCATCTCCTGAGAAAAGAGGATACCCCTGGAGTAGAGCTCTGCGATCTTCCTCTTCATGGGGATCTCCAGGAGGATCGGGATCCCTTCCTTCTCGCAGTACCTTTGGACACCCAGGTCACCGACGCCGCTCCTGTTCACCACCACGCCGCAGGGGATCTCCATATCCCTCACCACCTGGACCGCGATCGAGAGGTCGTAGAGGCCAAAGGGCGTGGGCTCGGTGACCAGAAGGCAAAAGTCACTTCCCCGGACCGCCTCGATGACGGGACAGGCGGTTCCTGGAGGCGAATCGATCAGGATGAGGTCGCCTTTCGCCTGCGTCTTCACCGACCTTATCAGGGGCGTTGCCATCGGCTCGCCCACGTTCAGCTCGCCCCAGAGAAGCCTGACGTCTCCGGACCTGGCCCTGTGAATTTTGCCGATGGGCCGGGTTCCCTCAGAGATCGCCCCTTCGGGACAGACAAGGGCGCATCCGCCGCAGCCGTGGCATAGCTCCTTGAAGAGGAGGACTTGCTTTGGGAATACAACGAGAGCGTTGTAGGCGCAGAACTCCGAGCATCTGCCGCACCTAGTACATTTATCTTCGTCAATTATCGGGATCGTCACGGTGCAGTCTAAGCTCGTCTCTTCCTTCCGGTCGGGGAAGAAGAGGTATGAGTTTGGCTCCTCGACGTCGCAGTCCACCAGCTCCACCTCTCCGATGGAGGCTGCCATATTGGTCGTCACAAGGGTTTTTCCGGTTCCACCCTTCCCGCTGGCTACGGATATTATCATCTTAAAGTCCCCAACTTATCGGTGATCAATCCCGTTCCGGTCGTCATGACGGCTGGTTGGGATGATCCATGAGATCGGAGCCTCCAACTTCCACAAAGCTGGAGGTCCTGTAGATCATCTCTTCAAGATGCCGAAGACTGAGATAAATGTGCCATGTTCAGAGCTGGAGATGTAGCATAAGCTAATGCATCTCGTATGATCAGCGGGACCCGCGAAATATGTCAGCCAGAAAAGGCTAGCATGAGACGTATTGGCCGCCTATGTTGAACGATTCGGACTTGACCTTCCTCCAGTCCCTGTGGATGTCCACCCTCCAGGTTCCCTGCATCATTTCGGGGCTGCAATTACGAATCTGGATGGCGCTCCAGGCCTTTCCGGCCCAGTCGCCGCTGGTGAAGTCCTTTGGCGGGACCACCGCGAAAGACCGGGCGTAGAGCTGCCCGTTCGGCGCGTACCATCTCCACTCCATCTCGTGGGGCTGAAGGTCTCTTGCGAACCTGATCCAGGAGACCGCCTGGTCGTCTGAAGGCGAAAAGGAATAGGTCCTGTAGACCGGGTCCCAGTCGGTGTCCACCTCTTTGGCCATGGTGTGATCGCTGAGCGGAACGAAGGGAAACCAAATGGCCCCGCCCAGAGACGCGGTCAAGAGAACCGCAAAAAAGGCCAGCACAACCTTGATATTATTCATCTCAGATTTACCCCCTACATTGCCATGATCTATGTAATACTCTCTTGATCATAGATATAATAAATAACTATAGTAGGGTCGGACCTCCAGAGGGCCAAAAAAACGGTCGGTAGTTTCAAAATTAAAGGACCAGGGCCTTTATCCGCCTTCTATTCGCGACCTCTGATGGAAGGTCGACGGCCTCGGAGACGGCGTCGATGATGGCGCCGTCTCCCGTAGCGACCGGAGATGTCGCGAGCTTGAGCCTTTTGTCCACATCCTTTGCAGTCTTCGCGCATCCCGGAACCTCAAAGCTGGCCATCATCTCCCTGATTTTGGCCGCAAGCTCTCCGCTTTTGCTGATCTGCTGGTCGAGGAGCACCTCGGCCCGGCCGACTCCGCTCTCTTTGAGGATCGACAGGATCTCCGAGAGGGCGAGGTTCGTGTGATCCGAGGACCGGTATCTTCTGAAGATGCCCCTTGTGTCCCTCAAAAAGCCGTCGTCACAGAGGTAGACGGGGGCGCCGACGATGAGGCTCTCGACGGTGATGAGAACATTGTAGCCGTCGATGGCGATTGTTCGGTCTCGAAGTTCGTTCACGGTGATCCTTTTGCCCTTTCGCGACGCGGCGAGATCTGAGGAGACGGTCACCCTCGTCAGGACGAACCTCGCTTCCTGGGGGAGGCGTTGGTGGTCGCAGATGAACCTAATCGTGGGTCTTGATGGGTAGCCCCGATCCAGGAGGTATCGGACTTCCTCTGTCGCACGTTTCAGGTTTTCGAGATCTCCTTTCGGGATCTTTTCGCCTCCCTGTAGAGGTCGCCTCCACGAGAATCGGTGGCGACGATCATCGGTCCCCAGTCCTCTGCCTCCAGCTCCCAGAGGCCTTCGGCCATCCCCAGATCTGGAAGGTGGAGCCTCTTCACCCGGAGATGACGGGCTGCAAGAGCCCCGCACCCGCCGGGGTAGGCGAGGTAGGCCGCCTTTCCGCGGAGGGCCTCGGCCTCTTCGGAAATGCCTCCTTTTCCGACGATCAATTTCGCGCCCCGGTCGACGACGTCTTTCGTGTACCGAGCGACCCTGCCGCTGGTGGTGGGACCGGCGGATAGGACCTCGTCGTTTCGGATCAGGGGGCCGCAGTGGTAGATGACGGCTCCCTCCAGGCTCACGGGAAGCTCCTCTCCCGATCTCAAAAGGGCGTGGACCTCGTCTCTCGCGGTGTAGACGGTACCGCTGATCCAGACCAGGTCTCCGGCCCGAAGGGCCAAAACGTCCTCTTTGGATATCGGCGTCTTCAGTCTATGTTCCATCCTTCATCCCTCACCACAGCAGTTGCGCTTCTGTTGGCCCAGCACTGAAGGTTCACCGCCACCGGGAGCGAGGCTGTGTGGCAGAGGGCCGTCTCGATTTTCACCCCCAGGGCCGTCGTCTCGCCGCCCAGGCCCATCGGCCCGGGGCCGACCCGGTTGATCTTCGATAACAGCTCCAGCTCCAGGTCCGAGGTGCCGGGCATATTGAATAGCGCCCTTTTGGCGAGCCGCGACGCAAGGTCGAAGGTTCCGCCGATTCCGACCCCCACAAAGACCGGGGCGCAGGCCCTGCCAGCCCGCTTTGCCACCTCCTGGGCGACATAGTCCAAGGGGTCGTCTGCGGGGTTGAGCATCGATAAAAAGCTCGCGTTCTCGGAGCCCGCGCCCTTGGGGAAGGCCGTGATACGAAGGGCGTCTCCGGGAACGAAGTCGATGACGAGGTCCGGCATCCCCTGGCCGGTGTTGTCTCCGGTGTTCTTCCTTGTCAGGGGATCGACGGCGTTCGGCCGAAGGGGTATATTTTCGGTGGCTCGTCGCACGCCCTCGGCTATCGCCTCCTCCAGGTACGGTGGTACCTGGAGGTCGCGGCCGATCTCCAGGTGGAAGACGGGCAGGCCCGTGTCCTGGCAGAGGGGAACCCCCTCAGAAGATGCGATCTCGACGTTCTCCAGTATCGCCGCAAGCTGGGATCGCGCGATGGTGTTCGTCTCCTTCCCGGCGGCCTCTGTGATCTTCTCCATCACCCAGACTGGGAGGGTGGTCTCTGCTTTCGCAAGGATCGCGACCGTCGCCTCGATCAGGTCCTCTCGCTTCAAGATCGATCCTTCCCCCGAATCTTTATCGGCTTCGACTGGTCTGCTATCTTGAGTTTCGTATCGAGCCCCAGGGCTTTTTCCATGGCGTACTTGTGAAGGTCGCCGGAGGTGTGAATCCCGCCCTCGCCGCCCCGGACAGCTCTGCAGGGATACATCTGGCAGAGGAGGCCGGCTCGGGGCGGCGCATCTTCCAGGCTCTTTCCCACTATTTCCTTTGCCACGTGCCAGGTGCTGCCGCAGGGCGAGCCTCTCGCGACATGGACATCGGCGATCCTGCCTTCCTCCACCTCCACCTTGATCTCTGGCCTGCCGAACTTCTCGGCGAAAGTGTCCACCGCCTCGACGCCGCACTTCTCGAGTGTACAGCAGATCTCGTCCACCTCGATGTAGATCCCGTACTCTTCGGCGATCTTCTGAAGCTCGGGAACCGACCCGGCTCGTGCTATCCCTCCGGGAACGATCACGGCCTGGGCTCCGCCCTTCCCGGCGCTGATGACGATCTCGGGGGTGATGTCGGGATGGAGGGAGTAGGTGATGATCAGGTCCGAGCTGAAGAACTCCGGGTCCAGGTCCATATCGTCGAGGAACTCCTCGGGATCTTCGATGAAATCCGGCAAGAATTGGGGAAGGCCAATCGAGACCACTTCGAAATCGGTTTTGTCTTTGATCGTCTCGATGAGACGCTCGCCGTACTTGCCCCTGGTGACGACTCCGACTCGCATGTTCGTTTCATGACGACGGACGGTTATAGAGTTTGTCTCGGAGTCGGTCTCGGAGAAAGTACATTAGCCTTGAATCCGATCGAGGATCATGATCCCTTGCGTCCTGGTCGCGGGAACCCACAGCGGCGTTGGCAAGACCACGGTGGTTTTGGGCCTCTTGGCAGCTCTCAAGAGGCGGGGCCACAAGGTTCAGCCCTTCAAGGTGGGGCCCGACTTCATCGATCCCACTCATCACACCGCCATCTGCAAAAGACCGTCCAGAAACCTCGACACCTTCATGATGGGCGAGGATGGCGTCCGGCGCTCTTTCGCCCGGGGGGTCGAGGGCGCAGACGTCGCCGTCATCGAGGGGGTTATGGGCCTCTACGACGGCCTAGACGCAACACAGATTGCCTCCTCCGCTCACGTGGCGAAAGCCCTGAACGCCCCGGTCCTCCTGGTCATAAACGTTCACGGGACCTCTCGGAGCGCGGCGGCCATGGCCCTCGGCTATGCAAAGTTCGACCCTGAAGTTGAGATCGCGGGGCTGATCTTGAACAGGGTCGGAAGCGAGCGCCACCTCTCCCTCCTGAAAGAGGCGCTAAAGCCCCTGGGCATCCCGATCCTGGCCGCGCTTCCGAGGAAAAGCGAGATCTCGCTTAAAAGCCGCCACCTGGGATTGACGATGGGGTTTGAAGGCCATCACGACCTGGACGCCCTCGCCGACTTCGTCGAGGAGAACGCCGACCTCGACCGGATCCTCACGCTCGGTCGCAATGTCCCCTCTTCCGAGCCGCGGCCAGAGTTTGAGGGGGACAGGATCAAAATCGGGGTAGCATACGATGAAGCCTTCTGTTTCTACTACCAGGAGAACTTCGACGAGCTTCGAAGGCTGGGCGCTGAGATCGAGTTCTTCAGCCCCATGTGCGACCCTCTCCCGGAGGTCCAGGGCCTCTACCTCGGGGGCGGCTACCCGGAGCTCTACGCCGAGGCGCTGGAGAGATCCCAAACCCGCAGCGAGATCAAAAAGGCCGCCGAAAATGGGATGCCGATCTACGGCGAGTGCGGCGGCTTGATGTACCTCTGCGAATCGGTGGTCTCAAAGGACGGGGATTCAGAAAAGAGGATGGCTGGAGTCCTTCCCGCGTCCACCACGA
>JBFESM010000050.1:0-10251 GCA_041548445.1 Methanothrix sp.
CGACTATCGCCCTTGTGATCGTAACTTCATCAAGCGCCATGAAAGTGGCGACGGCTCGATCGGTGATAAAGATATCCTGTTCGGAAATTCTTATTTACCATCCGAACCTCCTCTTCTCCTGCGGAGAATTTCAGAAGGGGGATGGGATGGAAATTGAGCCAAGGTGGGCTTTTCGGTCCGAGGAAGTTAGCTACTCGTACGACGGCGAGGAGTTAGCCAACCCCAAAATCCTGGTGGTGGGGTGCGGAGATGCTGGCTGCAACATGGCGACGAGGCTCGCAAACCTGGGGGTCTCTGGTGCCGAGATCGTGGCCGTGAACACCGACCGGCGCCGGATGGAAAATACTAGGACCGACAAAAAGATCCATATCGGAAGAGGCGTCGTTCGGGTCGATGGTGCCGGAGGCGACCCGGAGATTGGAAGGATCGCCGCCGAGAGGTCGAGGCACGCCCTCGAAGAGGCTCTCGCGGGCAAAGATCTCGTCTTTGTCGCCGCCGGCCTTGGGGGCGGGACCGGGACGGGCGCGTCTCCCGCCATATGCCAGATGGCAAAAGATCTCGGCGCAACGACGGTTGGGATATTCACCCTTCCTCTGAGAGCTGGCCTGCGGCAAGGATCCGAGGGGCAAAAAGCCGCAGTCGAGATCGAAAATCTGGCGAAGGCCGCAAACACCGTCATCCTTCTGGACAACAACAGAATTCTGGAGATGGCGCCGGAGCTCTCGGCAGAGCAGGCCTTCTCGGTGATGGACCAGGTGGTGGCCGAGATCGCCAAGGGGATCGTTGAGACGATAACCCAGACCTCCCTCATCAACCTCGATTACGCCGACGTCAGGACGATCATGTCCAACGGCGGCCTCTCGGCAGCCCTGGTGGGAGAGGCCGATTCAAAAGACGAGGCCGAGGAGGTCGTCTTCTCGGCTTTGAGGTCTCCGATGCTGGAGATGGAGATAAAACGGGCCACCGGCTGCCTCCTCCACATAACGGGGGGCGAAGACCTGACCCTCAAGAAGGCGGCGACGATCGCCGGTGCCCTCACCGAGGAGCTGGACCCAGAGGCGAACGTCATCTGGGGTGCCAGGGTGAAGGAGAGTTACGAAGGAAAGATCGGCTTGATGGCGATAATGACCGGTATAGGGATGCCGTCGGACTCCGGACAAAGGGAGGACGGGTATCGAGATAGAACGGATGGGCCGTCCTGCAGAAGAGTCGAGCCTTCAAAAGGCCGATCTCCGGACCCCCGTTCTTCCCCGGAATTTTGATTTTTATGGGCATCAGGTGGGCATCTCGGGCCTGACCCGGAGGAACTTCTCCTCCTCACCCAGGGTCATGGTGGCGTCGATCCCCACCTTGGTGGTGATCCCGTCGACGGACCTGGGGTCCAGGGTGCTCCCCCGAACGTTGGGGTACATGACGATGTCCTCGTCGCCCCTGACCCTTGTTGCGACGGCGTACTCCAGGTCCTTGGGGTTGTAGACGTCGATATCGTCGTCGACCACCATGACGTGCTTGAGGCTTTTGTGGGCCTCGAAGGCGGCGTCGATCACATTTCTCGGGTCGGACTGGTCCTTCTTTTTGATCTGGACGATGGCGTGAAGGTAGGAACAGCCGCCCTCCGTCAGTATGACGTCCCTCACATCGGCCACCCGGGATGCGGCCCTGAATATCAGGGGCTCGTAAGGGACGCCCATCAGCATCTTGTGCTCGCCACCCGAGGGGAGGAGGCCGTGGTAGATCGGAACCTCCCTCGTCATCATCTTCGTCAGATGAATCACAGGCTCCATCCTTGGAAAGTCCCGCGTTCCGGTTATGTCCACGAAGGGCCCCTCAGATGCCCTCTCGGCGTCGATGTACCCCTCGAAGACTATCTCGGCGTGAGGGACCGAAACGCCGTTGTCGAGGGCCACCAGCTCCACGGGGTTTCCGGATAGGGCGCTTGCGTACTGAAACTCCATTCCCAGGGGGACTCGAGTGCTGGCGGCGATCAGGACGACGGGATCGACCCCGATGACGATCGCGACGGGAAGCTTCTTGCCCTGCCCCAACGCCTCCTGCAGGAGCATGTGGGTGTGCCTTCCTGGAACGAGCCTGGCTGCAAGCTTGTCCTTTTCGAGGACCATCATCCTGTGGACCGAGGCGTTCGTCTTATTTCCAAAGGCCGAGACGACGATCCCGGATGTGATGTAGGGGCTCCCGTCCCCCCGAAAATGGGTGAGTATGGGCAGACTCGAGAGGTCGGGCTCGCTTTCGACCTCCATGAAGGGGGAAGAGTCCACCTCCCGGATCCAGCCGCCATCAACGTCGATTCGTGCAAGCTCTTTCACCATCTCCTCTTTGGAGGTCGCGAGCGCCCGAGCCAGAAGGTCTCGGGTCCCGATGATGTTCATGCAGCACTTCTTGCCGTCGACGTTGTTGAGGAGGGTTGGACCGGCCCCGACCGAGAGGGCCGCAGCCTCCAGCACCGGCGAGATGGGGCGGTCCACCTCCTCCAGGAGACCGGCCTCCTGAAGCTCGTGGAGGAAACCTCTGAAGCTCATGCTGAAGGAGACGCCACCAATTGATAAAGATCTTTGCTTTTCAGACGATGAGGACCGCGATCACTCCCGTCATGAATATGCCGTCGAAGGTGCCCGCGCCCCCGATGCTCGCCACCGGCGCCCCGAGGTCCGAGATCCTGTTCAGGTTGAGCAGGTCGGCTCCGATCAGGGTTCCTAGGACCCCTCCGACGTAAGCCGTGACGAAACGGCACTCGGGGATGGGGCAGAAGGCCATGGTCAGGATGAGGGCTGATATGGCTGCCGCCAGCGGCGGGATGAAGAGGGGGGTTGCGATCCCCAGGCCCCTTATCGGCCTTGCCACGCTGTGGGTCACGAGGGTGACGATGGCGGTCCCCGCGAGGGCGAATGGCAAAACCTGTGGATAGGCGACGAGCAGGTAGGCTGAGACCAGAACAGGGATCAGGGCGCCGCCGACGTTGACGGCCACCGTCGTCTGGTTTGTAACCGTCTTCACCACCGGCACCCGATAGACCATGCCGAAGCTTCTGACGAAGGCCTCCCTCACCACCGGAACCTTCGACTCCATGGTGAAGAGGGGAAAGTTCATCCCAGCGCCTACGAGGGAGACGGCAAGAAGAAGGAGTGCGTCGGACCAGGAGAACCCCATCTTGGTGAAGGCAGTGCTTAGAGCCCCGAAGAAGAGGAGGGTCACGCTCACCCAGAGCACCAAAGCCAAAAGGAGGATCGCCAAAATTCCGAAGGGAAGGTAGATCATCCGGTTGTTCATGAAATCAAATCGATCTTATGAAGTATAACTTTTCGTCTCCCTGAGAAATGATTTTCGACCACCAGAAAGAGACGGCTCTGGGAAAAGCCTGATCTAAGTTCAGATCGGATAGAGGTTCGGAAGATCTCAAAACGGAGTCGTATGGAGCAGATATCATGACAGAACCACAAGCAAAGGGGATCAAGCACAGCATAATGGTGATGAGCGGCAAAGGGGGCGTGGGAAAGACGACGGTGGCTGTCAACCTGGGCCTGGGCCTCTCTCTCTACGGAAAGGAGGTGGGGATCCTGGACGCCGACATCACAGGGCCGAACGTCCCCAAGATGCTGAACATCGAAGACGCCGTCCTGACGGGCGAGGAGGACCAGACGATCCATCCCGTGGAGCTTCCCGTGGGGGCAGACGGGGCGATCAGGGTCGTCTCGATGGCCTTTGTGATCGGAAAAGACAGTCCCGTCGTCTGGAGGGGACCGCTCAAGATGCAGGTCCTAAAGCAGTTCATCGAGACCGTGACCTGGGGAGATCTCGACTACATGCTGATCGACCTGCCCCCGGGGACGAGCGATGAGCCTCTCAGCATCGCCCAGCTTCTCCGGCCCGACGGGACGATCATCGTCACCACCCCCCAGGATCTGGCCCTCCTCGACGCCAGAAAGGCTATCGATATGTCCAGGTCCCTTGGGATACCGGTCCTGGGGATCGTCGAGAACATGAGCGGCTTTTCGTGTCCCAAGTGCGGAGGAGCGATCGACCTCTTCAAGGTCGGCGGAGGAATGAAAGCGGCCGAGGAGCTGGGTGTCCCCTTCTTGGGGAGGATCGAGATCGATCCTGCGATCTGCGAGACAGGCGACAGCGGCAAACCCTTCATCCTGAACGTCCAGTCAAAAAACGCCGAGGCCTTCGACAAGATCGTGAGGAAGATCATGGCCCACTACGAGGGCGAGAAGGGTGCGCCAGAACCATCTGCGAAATAACCACGCTGAGAATCGATTAAGTCGCGGCTGGAACTGGTCACGCGACATCGCATCAATTGAGTTTGAAGATGCTGGTTTTTGGGTGCTGAATAGTTAGGGCGCAAAATTTTCGGTGGCACCCATTTATCCTTATACTCCCAGCTTTCTCGCTCTTGTTTCCTCTTGGCGGTCTATGGCCCCAACAGCTCCATCTTTTTCGGCTCCTGCTCCGGGGCCGCAAAAACCCTCTCGACGAAACCGAAGTGGAGGAGGAGGTCTTTTGCCTTGGCCTGGCCGACCCCAGGGGGCGGAGTAAGACAGGCCTCCTGCTGCCCTTTCAGGGTCCGGTGGGTCTTCTTGCCATGAACCTTCTGCGCGAAATTGATCGTCTAAAAAAAAGTTTGCCGAGAGGCAGGTTCCAGGCCTCAGGGGACGTACTTGTAGATGTAATCGGCCTCTGTCACCCCGTAGAGTTCTCCGCCAGCGGCGTAGATCTCTTTGAGGGGGTTTCTAAATCCACCGGTCTCGATCTGGGTCCAGGATCCGATCTCGTCGTCGTACATCCACAGCGCCCCATCGGCGTTGAGGCGGTAGAGGAGGTTATGGACAGAAGAGCCGTCGATATACTGGTCGGCGACGAAGATCTTGGCGGGGTCGCTCACCTTCTCCCAGACGTCGCCATCTTCCGACCACTCGTAGATGTCACGGGTGTACTGATCTCTCGCATAGACAGCACCCGAGTTGAAACCGCCGCCGTTGATCGCGTTAACGTCCAGATCACCGGCATCCAGATTTCCGGCTGATATCAGATCCCAGCCGAAGGGCGTCCCAGTGTACTTGAAGATAACTCCAACGATCCGGCCGTCATACGTTTTCTCCGCAAGCATGTAAAGGTTCGACGGGTAGGTCGAGTATGGGAAGTCCGGTCTCTTCCTGTATCCATCGCCGGCTGCTACGTAGTCCAGAATCTGGACGTAACCAGTTCTGAACTGTCCTATCTGCTCCCATTCCCAGGGAGTCCCGGCGTACTCGTAGATCTCCCAGTCGTCCTCTGGGTTCGTCGCGTAGAGCTTCGAGCCTCCGGCGTAAATGTCAGCGGCGGGACCGCCCACCTGTGTCCAATCCATCGCGGTGCCGGTGAACTCGTAGACGCCCATCCCTGCTGGATCAAGGCCGTAGAGCCTGCTGCCCACCCCGCCCGTCGCCACGAACTTCTTTCCGGGGTTGCCCACCTTGGTCCACCGATCTATTGTCCCGCTGTACCTGTATATATCTCCGGTCCGGTTGGAGGTTGCAAATAGCCTGATCTGGTCCGTTGGTATCTCCCCCGTCGGGTAGGGCTGGTTGGGGTTTTCGATCGTGATCCCGTGCTTCACGATCACAGCGTCCACCCTCTGGTCCCAAAGCCTATCCCATGCTGCAGAGGCGCTGCAGGAGAGGAGCAGCATCCCCAGCAAGGATAAGGTTAGTAATTTATTCATAGACATATTTCGGATTAGAATCTATATGAAGATACCCGCATCGCCGGGTTTTGCCATTTCTTTGGGGATCGAGAGCCATCACCGTCTTTCAGCACATCTCCAGCGCAGCCCTGGGAGGCATCAGGTCGAAAGCTGCATCAGGAAGTCGGCGCCGGGCAATCGCCCAAAACCGCCCGGCCCGGAGCGGTCCAGTCCGCGATACTCTCCGAAGCCAGCAGATCGGGCGACCGTCTTTGGGCGGGCCCTGGTCCACCTCCCCTTGATCCATTTGGGGTCTTGGCGGCGAGGCAGGAGTTTCTCTGAAGAGAGGGATCGAAACATATTTCTTATAATTGTGAACAACATCTATCGAAGGGGGAATTGAATGAGGCCAAAAAAGATCGTATCTCTGATGCTACTGCTTTTACTGCTGCCGGTAGTCGCCATGGCCTCGCCAGACGAGGTCAGCGGCACGGTCATAGGCGTCGTCGACGGGAAGACCTTCGACGTAAGAATCGAGAAGAACGACTCTCGGATCAGAGAAAGTGTCGAGAGGGTGACCCTGGCGGACTTGGAGGTTACTGATGAAACGATGAACGAGTCGACGAACGAATCGACCTTTGAAGATACCTCGGCAAAGGACCTCGCCGTTGCGATCCTTCTGAACAAGACCGTCTGGCTTGACATCGACGACAAGTCCATAGACGGAAGAAATTCCGCAGGCGAGCTGGTCTCCATCCTATATCTCTCCGGCCTTGACGGCGAGGTCGTGAACTCGCCCTCCTTCAACAGGATGCTGGTGGACTACAGGATAGCTGAATTGAACGACTCTGACGCCAACGAGTTCGACCCGGCAGATTGGTGGCCGCCTCAGGAGAACGGCTCAGAAGAGAACGTCAGCGGAGAGGAGGATACGGGGGCGAAAACCACCGGCCTCAACATCGACATAAATCCCACAAAGCCCAACGTCAACGTGAACATTTCGCCGCTCGACATAAATATAAACCCGACCAAGCCGAAGGTCAACGTTAACCTTTCAGGCCTCAACGTAAATGTAAACCCGACAAAGCCCAGCATCAACGTGAACCCCAGCAAACCTGTAGTTGACGTCAACCCCACCCAGTCCAACGCAACAGAAAACGATACATCAGGGGCTTTGAGCACCAACGAGACGATTTCAGGGGCGAATAATACAGCCATTTTGCCGTTTGGCAACTTGAGCGAACCTGTCATTTTGAAGAACTTGACGGCGTCGCTCACTCTGATCAACCCGACGGGTTCCATAACTGTGATCAACTCCACGGGACAGGTGACGGTGATCGATCCCGCCGAGCCGGTGAAGGTGATCAACTCCACAGAGCTCTTAAAAACGGCAGACATCAACGATACAAAGCCAGCCGCCAACCTCACGAAACCTGCAACGGCGGCAAACCTCTCCGAGGCTGAGACTGCACCCAATTCCACGGAACCTGCATAATTGATAGATCAGCTTAAACGGTGATTAACAAATCCGGGTCTCATGGTTCCTGAGGTCCATCGAGATCCTGCGGACCCGTATCCCTTCGCCCCCCGCCCGATATCAAAACGGTCCCGTTCTCGTCGAGCTTGGTGTAGGACCAATGGTTCAGGACGGTGGCGTTCCAGTGGCTCAGGTTCGTGAAGTTCCCGGCAAGTTCGTTCCGGAAGGCGATCATCTCAAACCAGGGTGAGGTGTAGTTCGCTGACCAGTTCTCTCGGAGGCTGAGATTGAAGGGACGGTGTGCGGCCGAGACGTTCCTGGCCACCTCGATCGACTTATCCCCCAAATCGACCCTGACCTCCTCATCGCTGCTGTAGTTTCCGCTGCCCATCTCGCGAACGCTCACCTCGGCTCCCGCCTCCCCGAGAACTGCAATGAGGGTCGAGTTTCGGGCGAGCTCATTCGTCCCCCCGGCCCAGGCGCTGATGTCGCACCTGATCTCGTAAGGCTCCTCTCTCGTGGAGTACTCCTCCGAGAGGCTTACAAACCCCTCGCCGGAGATGGAGCGGCTCATAATAAAGCTCCTTTCTGGCTTTGGCACCCTCACCACCAGGGCGAGGTTCGCGCAATTTCGAGCCCCTATCTCCTCGAACTTCCAGACCCTGCCCTCTGAAGGCATCATGGAGAATGCCACCGGTTCGACGTCGGCATCGAAGTCGACCTCCAAAAAGACGTTCTTCATCATCTCAGGACCAGGGTTGCAGAGGGTCACGTTCATTGTGACGGTCTCACCGCGCCTGACCTCTTCAGGGGTGGCGATACAATTCAGATCAAATCCGGTCTCGTCGCCCCCCACCCAGCCGCCCTCTGCCAGCACGGCGGCGTCGCCTTGGGCGAACTGAATCGAAGCCAGCAGATAGATCAGCAGCATCGCATCGAGAAAGCTGAGCCTCATGCCTCATCACGCCCAAGCTCCTCTTCTGCCCTCCTCTGCGAAAAATCTTTGGGTCTCGGATAGTCAGGGAGTCGACCGTTCTTGCGAGAATCCAACGGCTCTCCGACAAGACTTTTATCCTCTCTGGACGACGTTCAGCCATGGCATCCCTTTCGGGAGAGGTGGGAGGAATCCGGATGGACAACCCTGTCATGCTGGCGGCGGGGATTTTGGGCACCACTGGAGCCTCCCTCAAAAGAGCGGCCAAGTCTGGGGCCGGTGGCGTCGTCACCAAGTCGGTGGGTGTGGCCCCAAGGGACGGGCACAGGGGGCCCACCGTCGTCCAGGTGGAGGGGGGACTATTGAACGCCATGGGCCTTCCAAACCCATCCTACCACAACTTTCAGGAGGAGATAGATCTCGGAAGAGATGGCGGGGTTCCGGTGGTGGCCAGCATCTTCGGGTCCGGTCCCGACGAGTTCGTGGAGGTGGCACAGGGTTTGGACGCCGACGGCTTCGAGCTGAACCTGAGCTGCCCCCACGCCGAGCGCTACGGCGCCGAGATAGGGTGCGAGGCCTGCAACGTCGAGGAGATCACTCGGGCGGTGAAAGGGAACGTCTCCGTCCCGGTCTGGGTGAAGCTCACCCCCAACGTCGCCGAGATCGTCGGCCTTGGCCTTGCGGCCCAGCGCGGGGGGGCCGACGGCGTGGTGGCGATAAACACACTGAAAGCGATGGCGATCGACGTTGAGTCCGGAAGGCCGATCCTCGGAAACCGCTTCGGAGGGCTCTCGGGCCCGGCGATAAAGCCCGTGGCGGTAAGGTGCGTATATGAACTCGCCAGTGCTCTCGAGATCCCTGTGATCGGTGTCGGAGGAGTATCCAGCTGGCAGGATGCTGCAGAGATGATCATGGCAGGGGCCGCAGGAGTCCAGGTGGGGACCGCCCTCGGGAAGCCTGAGGGGTACGGCATATTCGGGTCGATCGCCGAAGGGCTTTCAATTTACCTGGACAGAAAGGAGATGACTCTGGAGGAGCTTGTGGGCATGGCCAGGAGGTTTTCATGAGGCCGAAGAGCGCCGAAATAATGGAGATTGTCCGTGAGACCGCAAGCGTCAGAACCTTCCGGTTCGACCTCGCCCTCGACCCGGTTCCCGGCCAGTACCTGATGGTCTGGGTGAGGGGCGTCGACGAGATACCTATGAGCATCTCTTACAGGAACGGCATTTCAGTCCAGCTGGTGGGCGAGGCGACAAGGGCCATCTTCGATCTTGAAGTCGGCGACAGCCTCGGGCTTCGTGGCCCTCTTGGAAATGGCTTTTCTCTCTCCGGCGATAAAATCCTCCTCGTCGGCGGCGGGGTGGGTACGGCTCCCCTCGCCCTTTTGGGCGAGGCGGCCAGCGAAAGGGGGATGGAAGTGTCCACCCTTCTCGGCTTCCGGTGCTGCGACGATCTGATCTTCAGGGAGAGGTTCGAGCGGATCGGCGAGCTGGTAATAACGACCGACGACGGCTCCGAAGGGATCTGTGGCCGGGCCTCGGCGGGCCTGGAACGTTTGAACCTTCAAGATTTCGACCAGATATACCTCTGCGGTCCAGAGCCGATGATGGCGGACGTAATTGGAAGGTGCCCGGGCATGGAGACGAAGATCCAGGCGAGCATCGACCGCTACTTAAAGTGCGGCATGGGGATTTGCGGTTCATGCTGTATCGATCCCACCGGTATCAGGGTCTGCGTCGAGGGGCCGGTGATCAGGGCGGATCAGCTGGTCGGGACCGAGTTTGGCAGTTACAGAAGAGGCCCCAGCGGCCTCAAAAAATGATGGAGAAGGTGATGATCTTTTGATGGCGAGGTTTCGTTATGGAAAAGAGATTCTGAAGGGAGAGGTGTCTGGAGATTCGATCGAGGCCGGAGGAGAGGAGTACGACCTCGAAGAGGTGGAGCTACTCGCACCCGTTGATCCGAGCAAGGTGGTCTGCATCGGCCTGAACTACGTCGAGCACGCAAAAGAGCTGAAGATGGATCTTCCCTCCGAGCCGATCATATTCTTGAAGCCTCCCACGGCTGTGATCGGGGCGGGCGCCGATATCGTGATGCCACCATCGAGCGGCCAGGTTGATTACGAGGGCGAGCTGGCGGTGGTGATAAAAGAAAGGTGCA
>JBFESM010000051.1:0-10109 GCA_041548445.1 Methanothrix sp.
CTGGAACTCGTCGGTGACGACGTTCTTGAAGAGGTAGCTTTTTCCAAGCTCCATGTCCGGAAGCTCGGACTTCGTCCACTTGACGAACTTGATGGTGCCGGTCTCGTCGCCGATGAGGCCCGTCTGGGATATGGCGCTGCTTGTCGGCTCCCAGAGCTCCACAACTTTTGCCTCCAGGTCGATCCACCGGCCAGAGCTGTTGATCTCGCCCACCTTCAGGCTCTCGCTCTTTCTTGCGGCAAAGGATGCCGGCGCGATGCCGTGCTCTTTGAGAAAATAGTTGACAACGCTCCGGGTCGCCTCGCCCTCGGGGACCCCGAACTTCTCTACCAGGAGCCTAATGCGGCTCTCCACCTCGTCTGCGGGAACCTCCACGTTCTGGTCCCGCAGCCGAGCCAAAATCTGCTCGACAGCTGCTTTCATGATATTTGACCTCCAGTTTCTAATAGTTTTAATAGAGAGGCAGTACTTCAAAGGCCTTAATGGTAGATAAACTTACTTCCGGCGGGGCGAAAGTAATATTGGATCTCGCGGGAGAGTGAGCAGCAAGATGAAGATCACGACCTGGTTTGGATCTCTGGACGACGAATCTGGGGAGGTCGCCCTGGCCGGTGGGGCTGACGAGATGGTCGAAGGGCTGATGAAGATCTCAGAAGAGTCCTTCTCAGGGTTTGGGAGACTGGAGGCATTGGACGGTCGGGCGGAAGACGGGGCGGTCCAGCCCGACCTTCGCAAGCTGGCCCTGGCAAGCGGCATTTTCCGGGACTACGAGGAATATAACGCCACCCTCCGGGAAACGGCTCTGGATCTCGTGAGAAGAAAGCTGCGAGCCCAGGCCGGAGCCGAGGCGGAGCTACTCCAGACGATCGAGGCCCTCGACGACCTGAACGAGGTGGTGAACAGGCTAGAAGAGAGGCTTTACGAGTGGTCCCGCCTCCACGACGACCACCGCCTGCGGGGCAGAGCCCTCGCAGAATTCCTGGCCGAAGAGGAGGAGTCGATCGGGGTCCTGGCTCGATCCGTCATCGAGCTTCACGATGCTAAGAGGTCGGTCCAAAAGAGCCTGGAGACGGCGACGGTCCAGATCGCACCAAACCTCTCGAACCTCGCAGGACCGCTTCTTGCGGCAAGGATTATATCGAGAGCCGGAGGGCTCAAACGCCTCTCGGAGATGCCCGCCTCCGCGATCCAGGTTATGGGGGCGGAAAAGGCGCTATTCAAGCACCTGCGGGGAAAGGCACCATCCCCCAAGCACGGCATGATCTACAGGCATCCCGCGATCATGGGAACGACAAGAGGGCTCCGGGGTCGGGCCGCTCGCGCCTTGGCGGCAAAGCTCGCCATAGGGTCTCGGATCGACCGATACTCGGGCGAGATGAACGCCGACCTGAAACCCGCCCTAGACCGTCGGATCGAGGAGATCAGGAATAGCCCGCCCGGAAAAAAGAGAAAAGGAAAGAGGTCGAAGCGTCGGAACGCTGCCCCCTGATTCGGGTGCCTGGGACCCATCAGATTTATAATGAAAGCGCCAAAATATGAGGGTAGGAAAGAGGGGTCGATCATGAAGGTCAGAGTTTTGCTGCCGCTTGCAGTCCTGTTCGTGATGCTCGCGTCTCCTACGAGCTTCGCGGACTGGGAGATAGCCAAAAACGTCACTCAACGCTCGACCATATACCTGGACGGGTACATGGACGAGATGTTCATCTACCAGACCGAGGAGGGTCTGGCGGGCTCGAAGCTCGTCTACGGAAGCCGGGGGAGCGGAACCGCCGCCAGGACCGTGACCTCCTACGTCGACGAGTGCGAGATATACTTCAACGTTCAGGGCGAGTTCAACTACAAGCCTTATGTGCCCCAAACCTCCGAGAACGACCTTCGAAGCGCCCTCCGCGCCAAGAATCGCGAGGTGGGAACGACGATCTCCGAGAGCTATTCCGGCATGGAATACCTGATAGAAGAGACCACCTCATCCCAGAAGGATGACGTGCCGGTCTACCAGATCACCTCTCAGGGGCGGGGCATGGCCCAGCTCGGCAGCTGGTGATGGGAGCGAAGGAGAGGCCCCCAATTCGGGAGCCTAAGACCCATCAGTTTTATAATGGATGTACCAGAATATGGAGCTAGTAAAGGGGTTTATCATGAAGGCCAGAGTTTTGCTGCCGCTTGCCGTCCTGTCTGTGATGCTCGCGTCTCCGACGGGCCTTGCTGCCTGGAGCATCGCCGGGAACGTCACGGAACATTCGTACATATACCTGAGCGGTTACATCGACGAGATGAAGATCTACCAGACCGATAAGGGGATCGCAGGCCAGAAGCTCGTCGTCGGAACTGAGGGGAGCGGGACCGTCTCCAGGAGACAGACCGCCTACGTCGACAATGGCTCGATGTTCTTCAACGAGTGGGGAGTCTTCCAATCCGAGAGAGACCTTCGTAACGCCCTCTGTGCCAAGAACTACGCGGTGGGAACGGTCATCTCCGAGAGCTACACCGATATAGAGTACCTGATTAAGGACACCACCATATTCCAGAACGATAACGTATCGGTCTACTCGATCGCCTCAGAGGGCAGGGGCACGGCTCGGCTCGGGGCCCGGGTGAAAGACGGCTACGAGGGCGCCACCATCATGACCTACGGCGGGACCTACATCGGCGACTTCAACATCAGGCAGGAGATAGGCACCGGAAATGAGTTCTTCCTGACCTGCCCATAAATCACGAACCCCACCCACCCCTTTTAGAGGCGGGACCTAGACCAGCGGTCGTGGCTGCTTATTCTCCGGCAGGACAGGCAGAGGCATCGTGTTTATGAGGATCGGCCTGTCCACCTCTTTTGCCCTCTCCACCAGCACCTCTTTTCCCCACCGGGTCAGGCCGAATAGCGGCACTGCCGTTCCCACCTGGACGAGGGGCCGAACCTTCTCCCTTATGAACTTGGAGGCGCAGCTTGTCACGATGTCGGCTTCGGCGACGAGCCGCTCAGCCCCCTCCTCGCTGATCCCGGTGAGGTGGACCCCCACGATCAGGATCTGTACGTTCCGCTCTTTCTCCAGCTCCCGAAGCTCCTCAGCATCGTCGGCGTCGGCGACGGTGACCGCAAACTTCGAGTACCGCTCCGCGGCAAGCCTCGCTCCTGCCACCTGGTCGATCTTGGCGGTCTTCGGGTCCAGGACGGTCCCGTTCCTCTCCTCGATCCCGGCCAGGACCTCTGGTATCGGATTGGTTTCGACGAGCCCCGATATCCAGCCGCCCATCCCCTGAATCAGGCTCGGGTTATTGGTTATCACAGTTCCCGCGCCGTCGCAGACGGTGACCGCCGCTTCGATGAGGCCACGGCGCGTTGCCGTCATCATCACCTCGGAGGCGCCAAAGCCGACGAAGACGTCCATCTCCAGCTTCCTTTTGGGAGTGAACATCCCGTGCTCTCGCATCCGAAACTCCATGTTGGCGGCCGCAGCCTCAGGGGTTATCTCCTTTATCCCCCGGACCTTGTCGAAGAGGGGACACCACCTGATGAGGGGCTCACCCGTCTCGATGACCTTTCCGTCCTCAACCTTGACCTTCGTCTTTCCCAATAGCTCCATCTCGTCCAAGTTCAATCACCGTCCGAAACTCCGAAGTATACCCGCCGGTTGAATTTGCCCTTGTTCTCGGCCTTGAGCATCTCTATGCCCCCAATCTCTCCGGTCCTTTTGACGTGGGTTCCGCCGCAAGCCTGAAGGTCGATCCCCTCCACCTCGACGACCCTTATCTCCTCTCTATCGGGGACCTCTTTTGCGAGCCTCACGAGGTTTTGCATCTTCATCGCCTCATCTCTCGGGATGACGGCGGTCTTGACGGCCCTGTCCTCTTTTATGATCCCGTTGACCTGACCGACGTAATCTGCAAGCCTCGATCGATCGAACTCTTCGAGGCTGAAGTCGACCCTGGACCTGTTCTCACCGATCTGGTTTCCCGTGATCCTCGCCCCCGTCTCCTCGAAGATCACGGCGGAGAGAAGGTGGCAGGCGGTGTGGCTTCGCATGAATAGGTATCGCCGGTCCCAGTCGATCGATCCCGCCACCTTGTCGCCAGCAACAAGGCCTTCCCGTCCCAGCTCGTGGCTTATCTTGCCGCCGAATAGGCCTGCGTATACGACCGAATACTCCTCGTCGTCTCTGACCAATAGGCCGGTGTCGTGGGGCTGGCCCCCGGAGTTCGGGTAGAAGGCGGTCCTGTCCAGGACGACGAACTTGCCGTCGGAGACCGTCTCCACCGTGGCTTCAAAGCTATCAAGATAGCTGTCAGTGATGTAGAGTCCTCTCATAATATCGCCTCATAAACCTGATAATATATCGAGTTGTAGTCGGAAAGGGTTGCTAAAATCAGTTTCGATCTCCCAGATCGAATAAAGTGCAGACCCTTCGCCCGGTCTGGATTAGACGATAATTATTTTGAACGTAACTTATATATGGATCTATAACAACCAACACAATGGTGACCGGATTGAGGAATGTTTCGCTACCCGCTCAGAACGTTGAACGCGAGGAGTTCGCATCGATACTGATGAAGATCGGCCTTAAAAGGAACGTGGCGAAGGTCTTGACTTTTCTTGCCTGCGTTGACGAGGCCACCTCTCGCGAGATCGAGATGGGGTCCGATCTGAGGCAGCCCGAGGTCAGCATAGCCATGAGGGAGCTACGAAAGCTGGACTGGATAGCCGAGAGGGACGAGAAGAACCCGGGTAAGGGAAGGCCCTACAGGATCTACAAGCTGAAGAAGGGGCTCTACGATATAATCGATTACCTGGAGACCAAAAAGAAGGCCGAGACCGACCACGTAATGACCAAGATCAGCAGGCTCAAGGAGCTGAAGGCCAACTGACCTAACCAGATTATCGTACTTATTTTGTTAGAAATATTTTTCTTGTTGGTGGCGAGATTTTGGGGGAGAATTCGCCACCATCAGACCTAAACCGGGTATCCAAAGCTGGACATCTGTTATTTTCGTCGCCCCGCCCCCCCAGCATCGTTAACCAAAGTGCTTTTCGAATACGCGGGGGATGTCCTTTGGCCTCTCCAGCATGTTGACGCCCTCCATCGCCGCCAGCTTCTGGACGTGCTCGACGTCCTCCTTTCTTATCACCAGTTTGAGGTTTTTTCCGTCGGGAAGCATCGTCGTCACCTCACCCTCCTTGAAGTCGGAGGGCATGATGTAGAGGGGCAGGAGGACCTTCTGGCTCATGATGGCGGCGTTGGTGAGCATGGTGTCTGCGATCCTGAGGGATATCTTGGCGACGCTGTTGGAGGTGGCCGGAGCGATCAGAATGAACTCGAACCTTCCCATCTGAACCTGGCCTGCGAGGAAGGGGGCGTTGGCGTTCGCCTCGACCCAGATCTTGTCGAACTCCTGCTCCAGCTCCGGAAAGAGCTTGTAGTACTTCACGACCTGGTCTCCGGCCTTGGAGATGTAGACCCTGATCTCGACCTCGTCTTCGTACTTTCGCCTCATCTCCGTCATGATCTCGGCCGTCTCCCGGATCCGGTCGCCGCTGCCGGTGATCCCCCAGACCACCTTTTTCTTCTTTGGCCTCGTATCGGTCATGGTAGCTCCTTTATCCATCCACACCTTGATTTATTTTTCCTTCGCCGGCGCGGGCGCCCTTCATGTGGTCTGAGAACCTGCGAACCGTCTTCCTCAGGGTTCGAAAGCCCTCCTCGTCCTCTTTGACGCCTTCCAGGGTGTCCTTCGACCAGAAGGTGGCGCCCAGGTTTGCGCCAAAGGAACCGCCGCCAATGGGGATGACTCCGTTCAGGACGTAGAAGGTGATGATCTGCTGGATCGCCAGCTCCTGGCCGCCGATCCGATCCCCGCCGACGGCTATCGCCATTCCGGCCTTGCCCCTGAAGACGTCGAAGTCGGCGGCCGCTAGAGCCCGGCACCGGTCCATGACGGCCTTGGTCTGGGAGCTTAAGGCGCCGTTGTAGACCGGTGTGGCGAAGACCATCCCGTCGGCCTCCCGGAGGAGGGGGTAAACCTCGTACATGTCGTCCTTGATCCGGCATTCCTTGTTCTTGAGGCAAAAGTCGCAGTGGAGGCAGGGGCTGATCTTTTTGCCTCTCACCCCGAAGAAGTAGGTCTCAAACCCCCTCTCCTCCAGCATTTTGAGGCATTCTTTGAGAACGTGATCCGTCGCCTTCTCCCGAGGGCTGCCGCATATTCCCACGATCTTCATGGCGGATATATTAATTTCGTATGTGATTTATATTTATCTCAGGCGTCGACTTCGTGGCTCCGGCTCCATCGAGGGTAGATGGTAAATAGCTGCTCGTAGATCTTCCCGAACAGATGTGCGAAGCCGAGAGCAAAAGCAGCGTCCTTTTCATCTCCACCGTGGCAGCCTTTCTTCCGGCCTTCGCGAACTCGGCGATAAACGTCGCCCTCCCGCCCATCGGGAACGAGTTCGGGATGGACGCGGTCCTCCTCGGGTGGGTTGTGACCGCCCACCTCCTGGCCATGGCGGTCTTCATGGTGCCCCTGGGAAGGGCCGCCGACATCTGGGGGAGAAAGAAGTTCTTCACCCTGGGGATGGCGACCTTCACCATATTCTCGTTCTTCTGCGCCTTCCCCCAATCGGGATCGATCCTGATATTCTTCCGGTTCTTCCAGGGAATGGGCAGCTCCATGATCTTCGGAACGGCCGTCGCCCTGCTGACATCGGTCTTCCCTCCTGGGGAGAGGGGCAGAGCTCTTGGGATCAACGTCACCGCCGTCTACCTGGGTCTATCCCTCGGTCCCTTCCTCGGAGGGGTTCTCACCCAGTACCTCGGCTGGAGGAGCATATTTCTCCTGAACGTGCCCCTCGGCATATGCGTCGTCCTTCTCACTGTCCGAAAGCTGAAAGGCGAGTGGATCGAGGCCGCAGGGGAGAGGTTCGACTGGCCGGGCTCCTTAATTTATGGCCTTGCCCTCTTCTCGACGATCCACGGCCTAACGACCCTTCCATCGACCTCGGGGGCGGGTTTCCTCACCCTGGGGATCGCGGGGATTCTCGCCTTCGGCTGGTGGGAGCTGAGAAGCCCGAGCCCCGTCCTGAACGTCCGGCTATTTCGGGAGAACAGGGTATTTGCCCTATCGAACCTCGCCGCTTTGATAAATTACGGAGCGACCTTCGCCGTCGCCTTCGTCCTCACCCTGTACCTCCAGACGGTGAAGGGCCTAACGCCACTTCACGCTGGGTTCATCCTGGTGGCGCAGCCCGCGGTCCAGGCGGCCTTGTCGTCCTGGGCTGGAAAGCTCTCCGACAAGATCGAGGCCCAGGTCGTCGCATCTTTCGGGATGGGCCTTACGGCCATCGGCCTATTCTTCCTCGCCTACGCCCTGGACGACGACACGAGCCTCGTCTTCATCGTCGCAATCCTAGCAATTCTGGGGCTCGGCTTTGCCTTCTTCTCGTCTCCGAACACCAACGCCATCATGAGCTCTGTTGAGAAGAAGTACTACGGCGTCGCCTCGGGAATGGTGGGGACGATGAGGTCGATCGGGATGATGACGAGCATGGCGATCGCCATGACCGCCATCTCGATATTCATGGGCAGGGTCCAGGTGACGCCGGAAGTCTACCCCTCGTTCCTGGAGGCGGTTACGGCGATCCTTTCGGTCTTCGTCGTCCTCTGCCTGATCGGGGTCTTCGCATCCCTCGCCAGGGGCAGGGTCCGAAAGGCCGAGTGAACTCGGTCTCCGCTTTCTCCGTCCCCTTGCTCATCTTACCTCTTTTCGTGGGCGTTGGGATCGTACCTGAAGGTCGGGTGAAAGAGGATCACAGGGATCAGGAGGTAGGCGAAAGAGGAGATGCTTACGTCCACAAGAGCGAGGGCCATGGCGAAAAGCGAGACGATCGGCGTCACCGCGCTTCTTTTCTTTCCTACGACGATCCTCCTCAGATCGAGGTTAAGAGCCACCAGCCTGTGGTTTCGGGTGGCGTAGTCCCAGTTGAGGCAGAAGAGCGACCCCAGGATGAACATGTTCATGCCGAAGAAGACGCTCGCCATCCAGTCGTCGCGGTAGTCGCTGATCAGCGACGTCGAGAAGGGAATCAGAGAGACGAACATCAGGATGAGGATGTTCAGCCAGATGTGATTTCGGTCGGTCCGTTTTATGACGTGGGACTGCTGGTGGTGTATGATCCAGAAGACCGCCGCCAGGAGGAAGCTCATGGCGTAGTTGGAAAATACGTGGCTCTGGCCCGTGATCAGGTCGATGAGGTCAGCATCCAACCCCTCCCCTCCGCCCTGCGGGAGCTTCAGGTTCAAGACCAGGAGCGTCATGGCCACGGCGAAGATCCCATCGGTCAGGGCCTCTATCCTGTGGGTGGTCATTCCGGGGACTTCAGAGTCGGTGGAGGTCATCTTGGGGGCAGGGTTCTACTTCTGGGTTTATGAAATGTGCGATTATAGTCATTCTTCCGAGATTTCACAATAACGGTTTAAACGCTCATCAATTTTCATGCTATCGTTCTTTTAGAATTGATATGCCTCAAAGCTGCAACATTTGTATTTTGACTCCGGACAAGAGTTCCGCAATCTAAAAAAGAGCCTCAGAGCCTCGTCTGCCTCCGGCCCAAGCCTCGGTTCCCAAAGGCGTAATACTGGCTCTGGTCGATCATGTCCTGAAGCGCCTCCTCGGGCGTGCTCTCGCCGCCCCGCCCGAGAGGCCCCAGGATCTGGGCGATCTCCTCCAGGGTCGGGGTCTCGGCCTCGCACTGGGATATTATGCGGGAGATGAGGTCAACGATGGGGTCGACAGAAGGGCCCGAGGTGAGGAGGAGCAGGAGAACGTCATCATGGGCGAGGTGGTAATCCTTCACGATCCTGGCCAGGGAGAGGAGCGCCGAGATCGAGATCGTCCGAACCATCCCCTCCTCGTCCCCCTCGATTATGGCGTCCTCGACCCGGAGAAGCTCCGAATCCGCGGCGACGAGAAGGACGAGGACGCTCACCTCCTCGGCCACATCCTCCTCGTCCACCGCCCCTCCGAGCTCATCCTTCAGCTCTTCCTTTTCTGCGGCCTCAGCCCTGCTGACGAGGGCGGCGATGTCGAGGAGCTCTTCGCCGGCCACCATCTCCAGAAGAAAGTGGACGTCGGAAGGGGACTTCCAGTGCCCGCCGAACTGAAGGCTCGACTCAAAGCCCAGAGGAGTCCCAAGGCTCCAGACGAGATCCTGGAGGGCGAGGCGGTGCTGCGGGTCGGAGACCTTTAGGGCCGAGACAGCAAGCTCCCTGACCGAGTCGGTGTCCTTCGCCAATTCTGCCAAAAAACTCTGAAACCTCTTTCTTGAGTCGTCCCGCGCGAGGTCGCCAGCGAGGGCGAGGATCTGATCGAGATCGATCTTCATCGCTCAAGTTTCAGCGAGGCCTCTTTAGATATACCTATCCCAGTTTTCAATCCAAGGCCTACTCGGTGAAGACGACCTCGACCTCCTCCACGTCCCAGAGGGGCTCGATCTTCTCGACAACCTCCTCTCTGATGGCGTTGGCGAACTGATGGCCGGGCGGAAGGTCGATCACGACCTTCACCTTTCCGTCCTTCACCTCGATCTCCTCGACGAGCTTCGTCCTCACGAGGTCGAGGCCGGAGAGCGGGTTCATCACCTTCTTCAGCCGCTTTTCGACGACTTCCCTGGTCGTTGTGACCTTCTCGGCCACGAGGCCGTGCCTCTCCTCGTAGTCCCTGATAGCGGACCTGAGCCCCTCCACGGCTAGGACCGAACAGTGGGCCTTGATCGGCGGAAGGCCCCCCAGGGCCTCGGAGGCCTGTTTCCAGCTGATCTTCTTCGCCTCATCCAGGGTTTTTCCCTTGGCAAGCTCGGTGATGATCGAGCCTGTGGCGATGTTCGAGGCGCAGCCGTAAGACTGGAACTTTATGTCAGAAATCGTCTTCGTTGCTTCGTCCACCTTGATGTGGACCGAGACCATGTCGCCGCAGGCGGGGCTTCCCTCCATCGCTTTGCCGTCGGGGTCTTCGATCTCGCCGACGTTCCGGGGGTGCTTGAAGTGCTCCAAAACCAGGTCGCTGTAAGGAAACTTGCTCATTTCAATCCACCTTTACCCAGGGGGCTTATCTTCCGGAGGTTC
>JBFESM010000052.1:0-10031 GCA_041548445.1 Methanothrix sp.
CAGTACACCTTCTTGAGCAACTTCGAATTCGCCATATCTGGCCAGCACTCCAACGACCAATTGAGCGCCATGACCCTCCCGAAACAGGAGGAGTTAATAACGAGGTCAATAGAATTCGCGAAGGCGGCAAGGGTCTGCGGCCTGAGCGAGGTGGAAGTCTTGGGATTCATGCCCCCCGGCTTCGACCAGAACGAGGACACCTACGAGGCGATAGACAACCTTGGCATCCAGTACAATGCGGGTTTCCAGGCAGGACTCATCTACGCGCCCGGCCATGAGGGCGCCGTCTGGCCCTATCAGGTGGAGGGCTACAACTTCTACGCCGTGCCGGTAAGCACCTTCAATGTCTCCGGTGAGCTTGTGCCCCTCTACGACCGCGTGATGAACGAGAGCGGAGTTGGCTCATCGGAATGGCAGGATATTCTGGCCGCCAAGCTCGACGAGTCGGCGGCGAATGGCGAGCCGATGGTTGTGCTCCTCAGCACGTCGACCTCCGGGACCGGCGACTACTTCGATGCCCTTGTGGGATTCCTCGACTATGCAGTTTCAAAGGATGCCACCTTCGTCAACGCCAGGGATCTGGTGTCGATCGCCACTACCGGCAACCTCACTCTCCCTGATGGCAGGACATGGGATTGCCCCACCTGCGACAAGGATGAGGGCATGGACATCACCATCACCCGAGAGGTGCCGGAGCCCACAAGCTCTAACAACGAGAGCGAAACGAACGACGGCATCGACCAGGAAGCGGTCGCTGTCGCCTAATTCGCGGATGTAAGGGGGCCGAGGCCTCCCATCCACTCACTTTTTCTGATGGTGCTGCCTATCTCTGCCGATGGCCTTTTGCGACTTTCGACTTCAAGAGCATTTATTCCGCAGATGATCTCGGAAAAGAGCGAGATCGAAGTTCTGGTGGAGTCGGATCTATCTGAGCTTCGGGCGAAGAGGAGGGCGTCGACGTGATCGGGTCGAGTCATGTGGCGCTGGATCCAGGCGGATATGGATGATACGGTCGGGGGTGGCTGCGAGATCGGAACAACTCATCAAAAAAAACCGACTGCCAGGGGTCGCACTTCATCTTTTGAATTTCGGCTAAGACTCAGGTTTGAGGAAGAGAAAAAGACGGGGGGAGGCCAAGCGCCCGTTCAGGGCGCAAGGCAAGAGTCCGTCCCGTCGCAGTCTGTGCAGGTCAACTGCTCGCAGGTCGTTTCGTCCGGCTCATATCCGCGATGCTCGAACTCCCAGTTCGGTGGCTGCCAGGCGTCGCAGGAGACGGGGCCGCTCTCGCCCTCGACCACACCGACGTCGATGACGCAAGTCGCGCGGACCAGCTGGACCACCGGACCATCGATGGACCGCGGATCGACCTGGACGGTGTTTGTGAATCTACCGGAGCCGGGGACAAGGGCGGAGAACTCGATCGTCTTCGTCTCGGACGGACCGATTTCTACAAGGTTCCAGACAACGACGCTTCCATCGTAAGAGGCGACGGATGTCGACGAGTCGATGAGATCCATGCTGTCGGGGAGCCAATCGGTGACTGTGGCGACCCTCGTAACATTCTCCGCGTTCCCGATCTCGATTCTGTAGTGGACGACGCTCTGGTTCTCCGGATTGATCTCTCCAGTCTTCACGACGGATAACTGCTCCTCCCGGCGCTCAACGCAGCATGTCAGCCAGTCGATCTCCAAGGCGCTGAAGTTACGAGCGCAGACGGTTTCGTTATCGTAGACTCCGCAGACATCGACCCTGTTCACCAGCTCGTCGGGGTGGTAATTGGTGACGTCCAGGCTGAGGGTTATGGTCACCACGTCGCCTATGTTCATATGCGTCAGGGTCCAGTTGGCATATTTGTCAGTCAGCACCTCAGGCCTCAGGGATGAGGGCAGGAGGAAGACGGCCCCTGGCGGGAAGTAGTCGGTAACGTATACCGGTTCAAGGGCCACGTTCCCGTCGTTCTCGATGGTGATGGTGTAGTTCGCCACCTGTCTGGTCGAGGTGCACTCACCCTCGTTTTCTTCGCAGGGATCGTCCACCTCGACCAGACTTTCCAGGGTCTTGGTGACGTTCAGGTGAGGCCGATCGTACTTGGGAACTCCGGTGAAGAGGACATGCCTCTCTATCGAGTAGTCGCCCTCGTACTGCTCGTCCATGTCCACCTCGGGATCGCCCTTGTTCGGCTCGAAGAGCGCCCTGAACCTCGCCCGGCCTTCGAAGCTGGCCTCGGTGTTCATCTCGTTGATCCCTTTGGCGATAGTTTCTTTATCGAGATAGTCGAGGCTCGTGAACTCTTCGCCGATATAGCTCGTTCCTGGCGTCGTGGAGTACATGCCCTCCTTCCACTTCTGGGACGCTGAGATCGAAACGTCGTCGGTGAGGCTCTGATTCATCGGAGCGTAGACGAGGCTGATATCTTTTGCGATGTAGTTGGTGGCCGTCTCGATGATCTCCTCGGAGTCGTAGGTGCCGGTACCAGACTCGTAGCTCCTCTGGCTGTCTTTGACGCGCCTGTCGCCGACGGCGAAGCCCGAGCCGTTAGCTGCCTTCTCGTTGGATACGCCCGCCCCGTACTCGTCGACCCGCTCAAGAACCTTGAAGCTTCCGACGTAGTCCTCCCGCATCTCGATCGTTGGCGTATCGTGGGCCGTGGAGGTGCTGGAGGGCATCTTGAGGAAACCGATGTGGCCCATCCCGTCGAACTCGCTGTCGATGTTCATAACAGACTGGTTCTCGTCGAGGAAGAAGCTCGACTCACGGTCGATGGTTGTGGCGTACATGTACCGCTCGCTCATGGATGTGCCCGTCACCCGGTTCTTGGCCTTCGCCTCTTCGGTCCATCTAGACGAGTAGGTCACCGTCCTGTTGTGGTAGAGGCCGAGGGTCGTGGGGCTGTAGGTGGCGGCCATGTCCTTGTCCATGGAGATCGACTTGTTCTCGGTCCTCATCCGGACCAGCTCCTCGCTCTCGTATAGTCCGGACCCGTGCTCCCGGGTGGATAGCTCCGTGCCAGGGTCGATCATGACCGTTACGCTCTCACAATCTTTGAAGACCTCGCCCGGGATCGTGTCGGTGGTCAGTTCTATGCAGTTGGTTATCACGTAGGACTCGTACGTCGTTCTGTAATCGTTCTTGACGTTGACGAAGCCCGCTCCAGCAACCCCCTGGGCCATATCGTACTCGAAGTCCTGTTTATCGGGAACCTTGACTGTCAGCGTTATTAAGGTCCTCCAATCGGGGTCGTTCTCGTCTTTCGGAAGATCCTTCACGTCTACCTTGGCGAACCTCCAGATCCCGTCGGCGTCGGGCATCGGCGACCCCGATACGAACTCCACCGGATTGTCGAAGACGTCCTTGACGGTGACGTTGTGCAGCTTGTCGATGTCGGATCTGATATTAATTAGGTACTCAACATCATCACCGCCCTCTACCGTCTTCTGGAGGGCGATCTTGGTTACAGAGAGGTTGGGAACGTCATTATGTTTGTCGGAGTTTGTGGTAGAAACGGTTGCGCTGGCCGACTTGCGGACGTCGATCGGGCCGCATGGTCCGACATAACCCGTGACAAACAAGGTATTTGTGATCAGATCTCCTAGGTCTGACTCTTTAACGGTATAGCTCGTGTTAAGCGTCCTATTCTCGCCTGGGGCCAGAGGAGGCGGGCATACGCTCCAGATTTCGCCTGTTATGTCGTCCTCCAGCTTCAACTCGTAGACCATAACGTTTCCTGTGTTATTGATGAATATGTCGTAGCCAATTACATCTCCTAAGGTAGCTTCCGATACGTTGGCCGTCTTCTTGATCTCGAAGGAAGCATCAAATTCTGTCAGTATCATCGGGCTAGAACCTGTTTCAGTTATCATATTGCCATAGCAATCTTCAGCAGTGACCTCGGCAACGTTCACGATCGAGCCGTTGCAGAGGTCGGCGTCGGTCACCGAATAGACCAAGAGATTGGTAACGTTCTTGCACAGGCCAGGAGACAGTGTTCCGGGAATCGGATACGGACTTCCCTCCAGAAGGTCGTCATAGACGGTTACATTTGTAACGTTGACCTCTCCTATATTGCATATCTTGATCTCATACTCGATTTGGTCTCCGGGTCCGACGGGTCCTGTAGTGTTAGCGATCTTGGTGACTTTGAGCGAAGCGGTATATTGCGCCTGATCAATTGCATAGCACTCTGATTTAAACGCAGGCCAATCATCTGCCCCAGAAACGGATACGGTAATAAATAATATAATTAATAAATTATATTTTCGATTGAGACTATGCCTCCGGCTATAAATTCCACTTACATTTCGCAAGCTACCCCTCCCCACAGCCGAGGAAAATCGCCCAAGATTCAGACGGCAATTTTGCCTGTCTATAGCTACGTGAATTTTTACCGTAGATATAGTTATCGGAGATTGTGGCAATATTGCTCGTCGAGAGCAAAAGATCTGTGCCAGACTATGCCAGGGGATGAGTCCGCATACTAAAGTGGAATATTTTTAAGAATATTAAGTACGACATATACTAATATGGGAAGATTATACAGCGATACTAATGTTAGAAAACAAGATCAATTGACGAATCTTAGCCAAATAACTTGCGCAAGGATTAACAAAATTATCCAAAATTTTCCGAATTAAAACAAAACTCAATTAAATAGTCATTCTGGAACAGGAGAATTTGCGATTTTGCGTCGAAGATACTCATATATGGACAAAAAAGACCGATTTTGATAACGATTGCTTCTCGATCTGTTGAAAATAACCATTATAACCTCTAAATGGGATAAATACAAAGGTTCTCCAACCCCCGGCCGCTTCTATCTCATCAAAAGTCGCGACGACAACTCCGACCTATGGGCCACAATACTCGGACCCCTGATAACAAACCGATGCGATCAGAACCAGACGGCAAGAGCCCGGATCTCCGAAACCCGCCACTGGCCCTGTCCGAAGGTCCCGCCCTGGCTCCTCTTGAAGACGTCTTTGGTCTGGGGCTCGATCAAGGTCATCTCGACGCCGCCCCGAAAACCGCCTCGCGATGCCTCGCCCCCATTTCTCGGGACGAGACCGAGCCGGCCTGCAAAGCCTTCCTCGACGTACTCCGCCAGATCGTCGCTCAGAACGCAGTCGTCCAGGCCCGCGGAGTTCACGGTTCCGTCGATGAGCAAATCGTCGACAGTCACGATCCCAACCACGTCCCGGGCGAGGGGTTCGGTGAGCCTGACCATCCCACAGGCGCACCGACTGTCCTTCTCCTTGAAGGCGTACCAGAGCCTGCGAGCCTGATGATCACAATCCTCCTTCTCGCCGTTCGACGATCCGGGGCCGAAGGACTGGACCACCTCCCAGACCTCGGCCAGGGATAGGGCCATGTAACAGCGATCGCTCGGATAAATCGACTCGAAGGGCACGCTGGTGGCGGAGTGGACCGATTCCAAAAGCTCTTGGCGGGAGAGAACCCGTTTGGGCATAGCGAGAGGTTATACAAGCCGGATATAAAATATTTTGGTGGGGATCACTCACCCAAAGCTGAAAACGTGCCCGATAGGTGGGAGATCATCTCCTCCACCGACCGGCGGAGAACTGCCCTGTTGTCGTAGCCTTCCAGAACCGACAAGAGCTCCGCCTCGTCCAAGTCGGCCATCTCATCCACGAGAAAGATCAGGTTGGGCAGAGCCCTAACCACGTTATCGACGATCGTCACCGTAGAGGTCCTGGCTGTCCTTGACAGCGGGTTCAGATCGACGGTGATCACCCTCTTCCCCATCCTGACCAGGGCCTCGCACCGGTCCCCGTCCTCCAGGGGGACGAAGACGACGTCGGCGTCGTATATCCCGCCTCTGGCGGCCTTGGCCCTGGCGTGGTCGAGGCCGGGGATCACAGCGTCGGGACCTTCGCCGAAGACCCTTCCTGCGCCGAAGCTTCTGAGGAGGTCTGCTATCTTCTTCACCCGATCCTCGGTCCGATAGAATATGTTCACCTCCAGGGGTGCATCGATCTTTCTCGCGAGCAACACCATCTCCTCAGGGACGAGGGCGGCGGCGTTTCCGTTAACGCTCAACACGGGCCTTTCGGCCAGAAGGAGCATCGCTGCCGCCGCCCGCTCGGCATCATCGCCTGGAGCCGTCGTCCTCTCGCCGATGAGGTAGTCGAGGGCCTCGCCCCTGCCTTGGGCGATCAGGCCGTTCAGCCCCGTGATCCCCTTCTCGACGCCCTCGACCACTTTCTCTCTGGTCTTGAGGGAAGCGTACCGCGGGTGTGAAGGGGGAACGTCACTCAAGCCCGGCCCCCCCGAGGCTGACCCTCGCAGAAATTACCTCTCCAAACTCCGCCAGCGCGTCCCTCCCGTTGAGGGCGAAGATCGCATCACCAAGCATCACCATGCTTGCCATGCCTCCACAAGCCTCCACAGCCTCCACGGCATCTTTCATCCAACCCCTCGCAAGGCCCGATTTTCGGGCGAACTCCCAGGATAGGGAGACGAACCTCTCCAGGATCGGCTTCTTGAGAAGCTCCTTCAAAGCCCGCTCACCCTCCTGGTTCACCACCCTCATCGTCCCCGGATCGGAGAGAACCTCCTCCGTCGAAAGAGGACCCCTCACGATGCAGTCGACCTTGAGGGGCAAAACCGGTATCCTGTCAACGACACCCAGACCCGGCGCCCCCGGAAAAAGCCTCACCACAAGGCCGCCGGAGTTCTGGGCGATGACGTCCCCAAGGCCGGTGCCGGAGACGACCTCCGCCACGTGAGCCACCTCACCGACGCCGCTCGCGGTCAGCCCCAGGCCGAATGCCTGGTTGAGGGCGTAAGCAGAGCTGAGGGCTCCGGCACCGCTCGCCCCAAATCCCGACCCGGAAGGCATAAGAAGCTCGGTCTCGACCCTGACGGGCATTGGTGCCAGCCTCTCGATCACCTTTCTGGTGACCGGAGCCTTTGACTCGACCCCATTCAGAAAGACGGTCGTCTCCTCCGATCGCAGGACAACGGTTTTGGCACCCAAATCCAGGTTGAGGCCGCAGCCGACAGAGCCCGCCCGTCTCGGGTCGGGGTCCCGCCGAGCGGCAAAAAAGCCCGTGATGTGGGCGGGGGCTGCGGCCTTCAGGAGAACTCCTCCACCAGGGCGTCGATCACAGCTCTTGCGATGACGCTCTTCTTCCCGCATGCCTCTGATTTAATCCCCGAACGGCCCAGGATCAGGACCCTGTTCTCCTCGGTCCCCATCCCGCCCTTGCCGACGTCGTTGGCGACGACAAGGTCCAGCCGGTTTTTCTCCATCGACTCCTTCGCCCTCGATATCAGGTCCTCGTCCGAGAGGAAAGTCTCGGCCTTGAACCCCACCATCTTAAGATCGGGATGACGGGACCTCACGGCCTTTATTATCTTCGAGGTCGGCTTCAGCCTGAGAGTCAGCTCGCCTCCGGACTTGATCTTCTCGGCGGAAGGGTCCAGGGTGTAGTCGGAGACGGCGGCCACGGCGATCATGGCATCGTATTCGCCGCGGTCCAATTCTGCAAGAACGGCATTCAGCATATCCTCGGCGCTCTCTACATATATCTCCTTGAAGGGCAGGCCGAGACGGCCCCGATGAACGAGGGTCACCTCGGCCCCTCTTCTTCGGGCCTCGAGGGCGATCTCCGTTCCGGTCTTTCCAGAGGCCCTGTTCGTCAAGATCCTGATGGGGTCGACCCTCTCGGCGGTGGCGCCGCTCGTCACCAGGACCTTCCGGCCAGCGAGGTCGTTGGGTCCGAGGAGCCTTTCGACCTCCATCACCACCATCCTGTTCTCGGCGATCTTGGCCTTCTCCTCCTCGATCCGTGGATCGACGACCACGACCCCCATCGACCGGAGAGACTCCAGGTTCTTGGCCACCGCAGGGTGGCGATACATCGCCTCGTGCATGGCGGGCACGACCATCACGGGAACGCCGCTCCCGAGGGCCGTGGTTGCGTAGGTTGTGACCGGGGTGTCGTCGATCCCCTGGGCGACCTTACCGATGGTGTTGGCGGTGGCAGGGGCTATGAGGAGGAGGTCCGCCCTCCCCCCGACGCCGCAGAACTCGACGTGCTCGACCCTTCCCGTGATCTTCGTCACGACGGGGTTAGAGCTTGCGTACTCGAGGGCGAAAGGATGGATTATCTCCGTGGCGGCTCCGCTCACGACGCAATGAACAGTTGCCCCCCGCCGGATCAGGTCGCGGACGAGATCAATGGTCCTCACCGCGGCGATGCTCCCTGTAACCGCGAGGACGATCAGCTTCCCTCTTAAGGAATCGCTCACCGTGCAGGATATGCTTGAAGACATGAAATTCAGCGGGCAATATCCAGGTCCATCTTAGAAATAAGTTCTCCTCCCGGGCCCCGAAGGCGGATGAGCACAACGTTTATGTAACAAATCACCCTAGGAGGTCTGCTGTGCCGGGGTGGCCTAGTCGGTTAGGGCGCCAGACTCATAGGGTAACGAAAATGAGGCGCTCGTCTCCTGAGGCATCTGGAAGTCACGGGTTCGGATCCCGTTCCCGGCACCTAACTTTTACAGGTCATTATTCGTTGAAGGTTTTTCGGTGATTTCACCAATTAAATCGTACGGCATAGCTGAGGACGTTCAAGACCTCCATTTTTGATTCGTGACACTCCAACGCCGCTGTAAACGCCGGCGATGAAGAAAAAGTTGCAGGTCAATTTGCCAGATTCACCCACTTTTCCCCTTACAGGTACCTTTAAGTTGAAGGATTCCGAATGATTACCTGGAGTCCTGTCGATGCGAATTGGAGTCTACGTATGTCATTGTGGCCTGAACATTGCAGGGGTCCTGGAGCCCGGCAGCCTCACTGAGTTTGCAAAAACGCTTCCGGGCGTCGAGGTTGCTCGGGACATCCAGTTCACCTGCTCTGACACAGGCCAGGAGACGATCAAGGAGGACATAAAGGAGCAGAAGCTGGACAGCGTCGTGGTGGCTGCCTGCTCGCCCAGGCTCCACGAGCCTACCTTCAGGCGGGTGATCTCCGAGGCGGGGTTGAACCCCTTCATGCTGGAGATGGCGAACATCAGGGAGCAGTGCTCCTGGGTCCACATGGACGAGCCGCCCCAGGCCCAGGAGAAGGCAAAAGACCTCATTAGAATGGCCGTGGCAAAGGCCGCTCTCTTAAACCCGCTCCAGGGCGAGACGATGCCCGTCAGCCGGGGCGTTCTGATCATCGGCGGGGGGGTCGCCGGGATCCAGGCTGCCCTGGACCTCGCCGACAGCGGCCTGCCCGTCTACCTCGTCGAGAGAAAGCCGACGATCGGGGGGTACATGGCTCTTCTCACCGACGTCTTTCCGACGAACGACTGCTCGATCTGCGTTCTCGCCCCCAAGATGACCGACGTCTACAACCACCCACTCATCACGCTCATAACTTATGCCGAGATTCTGAACATCGAGGGGTCCGTCGGCAGGTTCACCGTCTCGGGCGTCAAGAAGGCGAGGTTCGTCGACGAGAAGCTCTGCAAGGGCTGCATCAACGAGTGCGCCGGTGTCTGTCCCGTGGAGGTTCCCGACGAGTACGAGTTCGGCCTCGGGAAAAGAAAGGCGATCTACATGCCGATACCCCAGTCGGTGCCCCTCATCGCCTGCGTCGATCCTGAGGCCTGCATCGGTTGTGGCCTCTGCGCCGAAGCCTGTCCCGTAGACGCCGTCAAGTACGACCAGAGGCAGGAGAACTTCAGGTTCGACGTGGGGGCGATAATCGTCGCCACGGGCTGGCAGTCCTTCGATCCCGCCCGAAAGGAGGAGTACGGGTACGGAAGGTACAGGGACGTCATAACTGGCCTTCAGGTGGAGCGGCTCCTGAACGCCGCGGGCCCCACCGGCGGCGAGGTGGTCCGGCCCTCCAACAGCGAGGTCGCAAAGTCGGTCGCCTTCCTCCAGTGCGTGGGGTCCAGGGACGAGACGGTCGGAAACCCGTACTGCTCCCGGGTCTGCTGCATGTACGCCCTCAAGAACGCACAGCTGATCAAGGAGAAGTATCCGGACGCCGACGTCTCGATCCACTACATCGA
>JBFESM010000053.1:0-9912 GCA_041548445.1 Methanothrix sp.
ACTCGACCACTTCGTTGAAATCGTCCTTCATTTCTTCACCTCAATCTAAATTTACGGCGTCTGGTTATGTCCTGATACTACTTATATCATATTCCATCACATTCTCGACCACTCTTCTCCTACTCGTTCTCGTCTGGTTTTCCCATTTCCCCATTTCTCCCTCTTTCCATCTCACCATCTCTTCTCTCATTCTCCGACATCCTCTGGGATCTCGCGGGCGAGGGAGAGGGCGGTTCTGGTGGCGATGGGGCCTGCAAGCTCGAAGACGACGGTGGTGGCGACGATGGTGATGAAGATCATCTCACCGACGACGGGAAACTGCTCTCGGGCCATGAGGGCAAGGCCGAGGGCTACCCCCGCCTGGGGGATCAGACCTAGGCCGATGTACTTTTTGACGACTGGACCCATCCCTCCGGGGTCCGAAGCTCCGATGTACGCGCCGAGGAGCTTTCCCGCCACCCTGAAGACGATGTAAGCAAGTCCCAATAGCCCGATCTCTCGAAGGAGGCCGATCTCCAGAAGGGCTCCTGCCAAAACGAAGAATATCAGGTAGAGGGGAGTGTCGAGCGGCTCGATCACCTCGAAGAACCGGCACCCTTCAGAGCTTAGGTTGACCAGGACCACGCCCAGGGCGAGGCACGCAAGGAGGACCGAGAGACCGATGGAGTTCGCGGCTCCCACGGTGAGGAGGATTATGCCCAGAGTGAATATCTCCAGGTCCGAGGGGTCTTTTACTCTCGAGGAGTAGTGGTGCAAAAGCCAGGCGAAGACCGCTCCAAGGGTGAGGGAGAAAGCTATCTCGAAGACTGCCATTCCCGCCTCCATAAATATTTCGAGATGGGTCGCCCCGCCTGAGGCGATCGTCTTCGCCACCACCATAGAGGCCGCGAAGATAATCAGGGCCCAGGCGTCGTCCAGGGCCACCACCCCGAGAAGGGTGTCTGTCAGCGGACCCTTCGCCTTTGTCTCCTCGACCACCATGACGGTGGCTGCAGGCGCCGTGGCCGATGCGATCGCTCCGAAGAGGACGGCGACGTGTAGCGGCATCCTCAAAAGGAGGTGAAGCGCTGCCGTCACCAGCACCAGTGCTCCCAGGGCCTCCATCGCCGATATCCGAACGATGATCCTGCCGGTCTTTCCGAAAGTCCGGAAGTGGAAGTTGCGGCCGATCCCGAAGGCGATCAAGCCCAAGACCACGTCCGAGATGAAGCCCGAGGCGGCGAGAATACCCTCGGGCATCACCTCAAGGCCCGACGGGCCTATGACGATCCCCACCAGGATGTAGGAGGTGACCGCCGGGATCTTCGCGGTTCGAAATAGCTTGGCGGCGAGAAAACCTGCGAGGATGATGAGGCTCAAGCCCAGCTCTGCGTTCGTTTTGATCACCGCCTCGGAAATGGCAAGAGGGAAAAGGTGACGAAATAAAAAAGAGACGGAGAAAGCGATTGAGAGGCGCGAACCACAAATCGCCGGTTTTTTATCCGACGCCCCTTTTACGGGGACTGCCGACTTTTTATAGTCTTCTGCTCGCGCCTCAATCACTATTATCATCTTAAACTATTTAGATTTTGCGCCGGGAAGAATACGTCATTTCAAGTCGTCTTCATGGATAGATACTTCAACTCGCATAATTCATAACGGCCTACAAATTTGCAAAAATGCTATCAACTGGTACTGAATAAGCAAAGGGAGAAGGGATTACATGAGCGGCAGAAGTTACTGGCTGGATCTGTTTACTGGGACAACTTGGCAGGAGTTTCTGGAATCGGGTGGTGAAGTCTCGGGCTTTCGGGAACGTCGCAGGAAAACGGTCCAAAGGATCAAGCCGGGTGATTATCTTCTCTGCTATCTGACCGGAGTATCCCGTTTTATAGGGGTTTTGGAGGTAATATCAGAGCCCTTCGAAGACAATTCCCCAATATGGAAGGACGAGGAATTTCCTTGCAGGGTGAAAGTTAAATCACTAATCAAACTCACACCAGAAACGGCAGTTCCGGTTCATGAACTCAAAGACCGATTGACGATATTTCAGAATCTCAAGAATCCCAATGCTTGGACAGGACATTTTCGTGGATCACCTGCAAGATGGAAGAGTTCTGATGGTGAAGCTGTAGTCAAGGCTCTACAGGTCGCTGAAAGAGATCCGGTAGTCAGGCCAGTGGATAAAGCCAAACTGGCTAGACGACCCAGGGCGCTAAGGGCCAAGATCGGATCTGTCACTATACCTGAGAGAGATGACGACTCTGAAACCGTAGAAATTCCGAGAGATCCAACGCCTCATGAAGAGATTCAGTGGTTGCTTCTCAAGCTCGGCAGTGATATGGGACTGGCAGTCTGGGTGGCGCGAAATGATCGTGGCAAAGAGGTGAAAGGCAACCGTTTCGCCGAAATTCCGAGACTCAGGGACGAGCTTCCCCGGCAGTTTGACGATGCCACCAATCGAACGATCGAGCTGATAGATGTTCTATGGCTAAAGGGTAACGCCATCGTCGCCGCGTTTGAAGTTGAGAGCACCACCTCGATTTATTCTGGGCTTCTCCGCATGTCGGATTTGATATCGATGCAGCCCAACCTGAACATCCCCCTTTATCTCGTGGCTCCCGATGAACGCCGAGAGAAGGTGATTACCGAAGTGAATCGTCCCACATTCTCACGACTAGCCCCTCCCATGAACCAGATGTGCAGATACTTGTCCTTCTCCGAACTTAGAGGGTGTGTTTTGCGAGTCGCTCCCGTAATACGTTATCTGAAGCCAGATTTCCTCGATGAACTATCCGAATCCTGCGAAGTCGAAGAGGCATAGTATTTGTCACGGTCGGATTATGTTCCTTCAAATCTTGTTCTCATGTCATCAGTTATTTTAAGCTTGAAGGGCGATTCGCCCATCATGGAGTTTTCTTTGGAGATCGTCAAGAGCGATAAGTTCAGGCAGATCTACGCCGTGGGGGCGATGGGCGGGCACAGCCCCTACGACTTCAGGATAGCCTTCTACAACGATTCGCCAAAGGCCGTCGTCCAGGACGGAAAGCAGGTGAGCGTTATGGAGCGGAAGGTCGAAACGGAGCTGATCCTCTCACCTCTAGCCGCCAAGGAGCTTGCCGACTGGCTGAACAACCACCTCAAGGAGTACGAGCGCCAGTTCGGTGAGATCAAAAAGCCCGGCGGGAAAAAGATCGAGCCCGAACAGTCCGCACCCATCCAGGGTTATATGTGAGGATGACCCCATGAAGTCAAAAGAGAAGATTCTGGTCCACAAGGGGATGGACCGGGTGAAACGGGAACAGTACGAGGAGGCACTGGAGTTCTTCGACAGGGTCTTGGAGATGAACCCTGCGAACGCCGATGCCTGGAACAACAAGGGCGTCGCCCTGTACAAGATGGGTCGGCCCGAAGAGGCTCTAGAGTGTTATGACCAGGCGCTTAAGGCAGACCCCGGAAACCTCGAAAACCTCAGGAACAGGGCCTTCATCCTACGGGCTATGGGGAGGTTCGAGGAGGCCCTCGAGACCTACGAAAAGATAATTTACGACGAGCCTGAGGCCTCGGACTTCAGGAACCTGGCCACGGTCCTGGTGGGGATGGGCCTCCTGGAGGAGGCTCTGGGAGCGCTGATGGAGGCGGCGAATATCGAGCCCACGATCACGGTCGAAAGGGAGATCGAGGCTCTGAGAAGGGTGATCATGGAGGTGGCCGTCAGGGCGCAGTTCGGCGAGGGACATCCTGCAGGGGGCTGAAGTGGAACGGATCGTCCCGGCGAAGGCTGATATAGGGAGAAGGCAGATCTTAAAGAATAACATGAAGACCTTCCAGAGGAGGGGATCGAGTTGAAAGGTTTCGTCATGATCAACGCAGAGCCCGGGTCCGAGAAGGCGGTCTACGACGCCCTGATGCAGATCAAGGGCGTTCGGGAGGTGGTCCCGGTTTACGGGGAGACGGACTTCATCACCATAGCCGACGTGGATGGGATAAATGACCTGAACATGATCGTCCTCAAGGTCCGCGAGATCCACGGCGTCACCTCCACCGAGACGATCCTGGGGATGGAGCTGAAGTTTTAGAGGCTCCAACCACCACAACTCCTTGATTGGTCGCGGAATGCAATCGTACTGAAGCTGAATGCATAAAAGCCAGCCGGGAGATATCGGGGTCGCTGGATAAAAGTGGCGCGATAACGGCGACGAGCCGAAGCATCAAGGGGAATCGCCGATTCGGGCTCGGTTCGTGGTCTTTACATTTGATTCAGATGAATGCTACATAAACATCCTCTTTAAATAGAGATGGTGGTATATTGTTGATAAAGCTCAAGGGGAGTTGAGGTTTATGAACAGGCGTGTTGTTAAAGTGGCGCTGTCGTTCGCCCTGCTCACTTTGGTGACGGCATCAGTTTGTGTTGCTTCGCCGGGCGAGCGACCGCGAGATGGAACTCCAGACAGACATCAGCAGTTTGGAACCCATCAATCGGATTACTATGGGCCGGGATACCATTCTCAAGGATATCAATCGCCAGGATATTATCACCCTCCGGGATACCAACAGCCGAGATATAGCTCATGGAGCTATGTATCGTGGGGGTATTGGAGACCTTGGGGATATTCTTGGCCCTGGGGATTTTGGTGGCGTTGGTGCTAGTCAAACGTGCGGCGGCGAACCCTACCGCCAGTATCCTACGAGGGTAATTCGCCATCTTGCGTGGCAAGTGTCTGATGGGGTCCCCAATGGGCTCTGATCTTCACGGGATGCGCCCTTGGGCCCCTCTCCTTTCTACTTTTGGCCCGAACCGGCGGCTAGCTTCCTATGTTGGCTGCAATGGCGGGCCTGGGCCTCGGCTCGGGCATGAGCAACCCCGCAGCCTCCGCCATGGTGGCGGACGTTGCGAGTCCCGCTCAGGGGCGGTCCTTGGGGCGTTGGTGGTGGGCAACACCTTCGACCTCTACGGGATCGGCGGCTCGATCATCGTCTTCATGATCATCGTTGCCCTGATCGCCGCGGGATCTGCCGCGGTCCGGGAGCCGAAACCGAAACCGATATGAGAGACGAGTCCCTTACCTGGTTCGGGTAGGTCATGGCCAAAATCTCACCTTTGATGGACCAGTACTTCGGGATGAAAGAAGAGTGTGGCGACGCCGTGCTCCTATTCCGTATGGGCGACTTTTACGAGACCTTCGGAGGCGACGCCGAGATTACGGCTCGGGTCCTGAACATCACCCTCACATCGAGGCAGAAGGACAAAGAGGGAAACAGGATACCTCTCGCCGGCATCCCCTACCACGCCCTCGACGCCTATCTGCCCAAGCTCGTCGGTGCCGGATACAAGGTCGCCATATGCGAGCAGGTGGAAGACCCGAAGAAGGCGAAGGGCCTGGTCAAAAGAAAGATCATCCGGATTATCACCCCGGGAACGATCATCGAGCCCTCGATGCTGGAGGAGGGCTCGAACAACTACCTCGCGTCGGTCGTCGAGGATGGTGGCAAGATCGGCCTCTCATTTCTTGACGTCTCCACCGGCGAGTTTCTGGCAACGGAATTACTGGATGGCGAGGGAAAGCTCGCAAGCGAGCTAGCCAAGTTCAGGCCCTCCGAGTGCATCCTCCCTCAGTCCGCCGACCCCAGCCTTCTGGGCGAGTTGGAGGGGATGGCGGTCCAAAAGCTCGAAGACGACGAGTTCGACCTGGCCGGGGCGAGGTCCCGCCTCCTGGCCCACTTCGGCTCGGAGTATCTGGAGAAATCGGGTTTGATCGACATGGATTCAGCGGTGAGGGCCTGCGGCGCGGTCCTCTCCTACCTAGAATCGGCCCACCTTGCGGCCATCGACCACATATCCGAGATCAGGCTCTACTCGCCGAAGGAGTTCATGGTCCTGGACGAGACGACTCTGAGAAATTTGGAGCTTTTTCGAAACATCAGGGACAGGTCCAAGAGGGGATCGCTGATCGAGTTCCTCGATCTGACCTCCACCCCCATGGGGTCGAGGACGCTCCAGAAGTGGCTCCAGATGCCCCTCATCTCTTCGGAGAAGATCGAGAGCCGCCTGGACGCGGTCGAGGAGCTGGTCGGAGACTCTCTTCAGAGGACGGAGATTCGGGAGGCTCTGAAGGGGGGAGGCGACCTCGAACGGGTTGTTGCAAGAACCTCCTGCGGGACCGCGTCGCCCAAGGACCTGGTGGCGCTGAAGGGCTCCCTTGAGGGACTGCCCGCCGTCGTCCAGCTCTTGGCAGGCGTCAAATCCAGCAGGCTTGTGGACCTGAAAGAAGGGCTCGACCTTGGGTCCCTCAAAGAGGTGGCGGACCTGATCAACGGGGCGATCAAAGCCGATCCGCCCTCGGCGATCCGGGAGGGCGGCATAATCCGGGACGGCTACGATCCCGAGCTGGACGAGCTGAAGTCTACTTTGCGGGATGGTAGGGGCTGGATCTCGCGGATGGAGCGGGATGAGCGGAAGAGGACCGGGATCAAGTCCCTGAAGGTCGGGTACAACAACGTCTTCGGCTACTACATCGAGGTGACAAAGGCGAACCTGTCGGCCGTCCCCGAGGAGTACATCCGAAAGCAGACCCTGACCAACGCCGAGCGTTTCATCACGCCGGAGCTGAAAGAGATGGAGTCGAAGGTCCTCTCGGCCCAGGAGAGGTCCTCGTCCCTTGAAGAGGAACTCTTCTTAAAGATCCGGGCCGAGGCGGCAGGCCGCGCCCGCGAGATCCTGGAGAAGGCCGCGGCCTTGGGCGAATTGGACGTCTTCGTCACCCTGGCCGTCGTGGCCGCCGAGAGCGAATTTTCTAGGCCCAAGCTGAACGCCAACGGAGAGATCTCGATAAGAGACTGTCGCCACCCGATCCTGGACAGGGCGATGCGGGGCGGTTTTGTTCCAAACGACGTTCACTTCGACGGAAAGGAGAACCGATTTTTAATCCTGACAGGACCGAACATGGCCGGAAAGTCGACTTACATGAGGCAGATCGCTCTTGCCGTCATCATGGCCCAGATGGGGTCCTTCGTTCCCGCCTCCTTCGCCTCGATATCTCCGGTGGACAGGATCTTCACTCGGGTCGGGGCTTACGACGACCTCTCGGCTGGCCAGAGCACCTTCATGATCGAGATGACGGAGCTGGCGAACATCCTCAGCTCTGCCACGTCCCAGAGCCTGATCCTCCTGGACGAGATCGGGCGGGGGACGAGCACCTTCGACGGCCTTTCCATCGCCTGGTCGATCACCGAGTACATTCACAACAGGGTCCGGGGAAAGGCGATCTTTGCGACCCACTACCACCAGCTCACCCAGCTGGCGGGTGTCCTTTCCGGGGTCAAGAACTACAACATGGCCGTCAAGGAGGAGGGCGACTCGGTGGTCTTCCTTCGAACCGTCGTTCCCGGTGCGACGGACCGAAGCTACGGAATCCACGTCGCAAAGCTTGCTGGCGTCCCCGAGGAGGTGGTATCCAGGGCCAAGGAGATCCTTCGGGAGATCGAGCTAGAGGCCGTGATCGAGCCATTGGGCAACGGTCCCAAATCCAGAAAGAAGGGGCCCAAGTACACCCAGCTCATATTCTTCGACGAGCCAAGGGCCAGGATCGAAGAAGAAGATGATAAAGAGGGCGATGATGAGGACGGGTTTATGGTGGTGGGTCCCGCCGTCTTCGACGAGAATTGCAACCTCCTCAGCGAGATAAGGGATATCGACCTGAATGCTCTCACCCCCATCGATGCTTTGAACATGCTCTCCGAGTACCAGAAGAGGCTGAGGGAAGTCGAATGACCAAAATTAAGCTCCTCGACAAGGACGCCGTCAACAAGATCGCCGCGGGCGAGGTGATTGAGAGGCCCGCCTCCGTCGTCAAGGAGCTGATCGAAAACTCCATCGACTCCGGGGCCGCAAGGATCCTGGTGGAGGTGGCCGAAGGCGGAAAGGGTCTCGTCAGGGTCACCGACGACGGCTGCGGCATGGACCGGGAGGACGCGGCTTTGGCCTTCGAAAAGCACGCCACCAGCAAGATCTCGGGTGCAGACGACCTCGATAGGATATCGACCCTGGGGTTTCGGGGCGAGGCCCTCTCAAGCATAGCGAGCGTCGCAAAATCCGTCGACCTCGTGACAAAGGTGAGGTCCGAGGATCTGGGGGTAACGGGGACCCACATCAGGGTCGAGGACGGCAGGATAGCGGACGTGGGCGAGGTGGGGTCTCCCGCCGGGACGACCATTGAGGTGCGGGATCTCTTTCGAAACGTCCCCGCCCGCCGAAAGTACTTAAAAAGCGGAAGGGCGGAGCTTGCGAGGATCGTGGACGTCGTCACTTCTTACGCAGTCATCAACCACCACATATCCTTCGAGCTCTTCAGCGGGAACAAAACCCTGTTCAAATCGGTCCGGGCCGAGAGCTGGAACGATCCCATCCTGAGAATCCTCGGAAGCGATGTCGCTCGAAACCTGATACCCATCGACGCCGAGTCGAAGTTCGTCTCCGTCACCGGGGTCGTGGGAAGGCAGACCGTTACCAGGAGCAGCCCAGACTGGATCATGACCTACGTCAACGGAAGGTTCGTGCGATCCAGGGCCATCTCCAGAGCGGTCACCGAAGCCTACAGGACCCTCATGCCCTCCGGACGGTACCCCATTTCCGTCATATCCCTCCGGATCGACCCGTCGATGGTGGACGTCAACGTCCATCCCGCAAAGATGGAGGTGCGGTTCCTGAGGGAGGAAGAGCTGGCCGGGATGCTCACCGAGGCGATATCTCTCGCCCTCTCGAAGGCCGAGGAGAAGGAGTCGGGACCCCGGCAGATGAAAGCCCTCCAGGCGACAGAGCTGGGGGTCTCGAAAGGTGACGGCGAGGTCGAGGAGGCGGCGGCCGTGCATGGGCCAGCGGCTCCTCTCGCCGGGCCAGTTGGACCGGATGAGGGGGGGCATGGCGCAGGAGTCGAGGTCCAGAGGACGCTTCCCCTCACCTCTGGAAGAGAGAGGCTCGACCTCGACCTGGAGGGTGCCCCGTTGCCGGGCGGCCTGAGGGTTCTGGGCCAGGCGCTTTTGCTCTACATCGTGACGGAAGGCCCAGAGGGGCTCGTCCTGGTGGACCAGCACGCAGCGGCCGAGCGGGTCCGTTACGAGATGCTGGCAAAAAAGTACGCTTCCGGCACCATATCCCAGGAGCTGATCGTGCCCGTCACCCTGGAGCTATCTCCAAAGGAGCAGGTGATGCTGGAGGACTGGGGCGAGGTTCTGGAGGATATGGGCTTTGAGATCCATCCCTTCGGCGGGAATGCCTACAACGTCCGGTCGGTCCCGGCCGTTGGCCAACGGCTCGAAAACCCCGAAGCCGTCCACGACGTTCTGAGGGACCTATTCGCCCTGGGCAAGGTGGGGACGGAGGCGACGGCAAAAGACGAGATCCTGAAGCTTCTCGCCTGCCGGGGCTCGATAAAGGCCGGGCACGAGATGGCCTGGAAGGAGATGCACGACCTTTTGCGGGAGCTATTCGCCTGCGAGAATCCCAAGACCTGCCCTCACGGAAGGCCCACCACCGTCACGATATCTTCGGTCCAGCTGGAGAAGATCTTCGGGCGGAGATGATCTCACTTCCGCTAGCTAGAGGTCCTGGGACTTATGGCATATCTCTTCCCGGGCCGAAGATGGGCGGTGAATGAGATCTGCCAGATCGAATCCTTTGCCTCGAAGCTCCCCCCGGATGAGCCATCAGGCTCGCTCCGATCGGGTTCCGCCCGGCCGCCCCTCGCCTCCGTTCCTCGCCTTCGTCGAGGCGATGAAGGAGCGGGCGGGGAAGCGGGTGTAAGGGTCGAAAACCGATAGGCTGCGCCGATATGGCTGGCGGCGCAGGATATCTTTTTGGCTCGCCTCATGAGCTGCATCCCACAATCACCCAAAAAATCGTGGACGCTGAAAGCGATTGATCCGGCTTTCCGCATC
>JBFESM010000054.1:0-9869 GCA_041548445.1 Methanothrix sp.
AGGCGACGTCAAAAACTACGAGAACCTCCCTCACTGCGACCTCCTCGTCACCGAGGCGAACTACGGCGACCCCTGGGACCCGGCCTGTCGGTTCGAGGACGACATCGTCGGCTTCGGCGACGCCGTCGACTCCGGTGCCACCTTCGGAGCCTACGCCTTCGGCAAGGCCCAGAGGGCGGTCTCTCTCATCAGGGCTCTCGGCTACAAGGAGGAGATAGGGATGGGCCCAAAGAGCCTGGCCCTGACCCGGGAGCTGATGCCGGGCTCTGGCCCTTACACCCCGGTCGAGGAGAACGGGACCGACCTGAACGTCGTCACGCCCAAGGACCTCTATCATGTGAAGTCGAAGAGAAAGTACGTCCTCACCGGGAGGAACGATCTCCCCTACACCCAGATCAGGCTCAGCGACCACCTCGACTTCAAGGGTCTGATGAGAATGATGGAGAAGATCTCCCCCGAGGCCGCTCTAATATATCACCCCGAGGGGAAGAGGGCGAACATGATGGCCCACCACCTCCGGGAGCTGGGGATGGCCTCGATATCGGTCAGCGATATTGAGGACTCTTTTTAGGGTCAGTTTTTTTGAGGGGCCGGGAAAGCATGTCAGATGCGGACAGTTCATAGGTAAATCGCCAGGAGCGGCAGCATCAAAACGCCCATGGCGTGAGTCTTTCTGATCCCAGCGAAGGGCGCCACAAGGCCGACGACCGTCGAGACGAAGAATAGGAAGAGGCCGAAAAGGCCTGTGAAGCCGAAGGTCATCGCCGTCAAAAAGGCCAGCACACTGATGCATAGCCTCCTGTAGTTCAGATTTCTCACGACTTTTGCCGCGACCCTTCCAGCCCAGAGGGTGGTGAAGTAAGAGAGGATCGATACCCCGAGGACGATAGTCACCATGACCAGGAGGTGTTGGCCGTCCAGGTCCACAAGCTCCCCTATGGCAGCCGCTGCGCCGCTCCGGGGCCTACCAACGACGAGGAGCGCCACCAGGGTGAAGAGGGCGTTTGCGGTGTTCACCCCGGATACGGATACGATAAACTCCCGGCCGGACCCCTCGGACCCGAGCCTGGACGCGACGGTGGCCAGGGCCGGGGTCACTCCGGGAACCCAGGCCACCACCGACCCCGCTACCCCTCCGAGAAGAGCAGATCTCGCGATCGTCCTCGCCGGCAGATCGAGCTTTGTCTCCCTCTGGTCTGGGATCTCGGCCTTGGATGCGAGGCTTATCAAAAGCATCGATGCTCCGAAGAGGCCGCCGAGAAGGGGCAGGAGCACCTCTGGCTCAAAGCCCAGGGACGAGCGGGCGAGATCCTGGTGGCCGAACGCGAATAGGCCAAGGCTTCCGCTAGTCAAAAAGAGGGCGAGAGCGAAGAGCTTGTACTTCAGGTGGACGAGAGATCCCTGCCCCTCGATCATCCTGCCCCTCTCCGTCAGGATCATGAGGATCGCTATCGATAGGAGGATCAGGCCGATGTGGTCCATGAAAGGGTCGTAGAAGCTGCTGAAGAGGAGGGACAGGGGAACGATCAGCACCAGGGCCACGAGGATGGAGGATGCGCTCCCCAGGGCCGAGAGCCGCACGGCCTCGATCCCCCTTCCGTCGAGCATCATCTCGTGTCCTGGAAGGACGGCTAGAGCGGTATCGGCGTCGGGAGCGCCTATGAAGATCGAGGGCACAATGTCCAGAAAGGTGTGGGCGACGCTCGCCGCCAGAATCGCCGCTGCGAGGTCGAAGGGAGCAAGCCCCAGGTCGAGGAAGGCGGGCGAGAGGGCCAGCAGCAGGGCCGCAAAGTTGTTGGTGTGTAGGCCTGGGGTAAGGCCGCTGCAGATGCCAAGGAGAAAGCCCACCACCACCGATATCGCGAGAAGACTGTCGACCATTTTTCGCGAAAGTATCTATCGCAGACTGATAAAAGATTTTCGGTATCAACGTCCAAACGGCCACCATCCCAGATCTGCAGCCGATCCGGCGCTCAAAGATGTGAAAACCCTTAAATACTGTTAATCAGGTGGTTGTAGCGATCCGCAGAGGGAGCGGAAGCTCGCCCCCTCTCTGGCGCATGGACCAGATGGTCTGAACGCGGGCTTAGCGCGTGAGTCGGCCTCCGAGAAGGAGGCTATGCGGAGGATTAGGATGAAGATGGTAAAAAAGACAAACCCAAGATTGGTCGCTCTTATCGACGATCTCAAGGCCGCCACCCGAGAGAACGGGACGGCGATCTGGCGAGACGTCGCCTGCAGGCTTGAGAAGCCCAGGCGCAACTACGCCGCCGTAAACGTCAGCAAGATTAACAGGCACACCGCCCCCGACGACCTGGTTCTCGTCACGGGAAAGGTGCTTGGGGCGGGAGATATCGATCACAAGGTGACCGTTGCAGCGCTCCATTTTAGCGGACAGGCCGTATCCAAGATAAAGTCGGCCGGTGGCGAATGTCTCAAGATAGAAGAGCTGGCCGAAAAGCACCCGAAGGGTTCCGGCATAATTATTCTGAGGTGATCTGATGATTATCGACGCATCTGGGATGATCCTGGGACGTCTGGCAAGCCTTGCCGCCACCGAGCTTCTTGCAGGAGAGGAGATCGCAATCGTCAACGCTGAGAAGGCCATAATCTCAGGTCGAAGGGAGAGCGTTTATAGGGAGTACGAGGAGATGAGCAATAAAGGCTCCACCGAGAAAGGACCTCACTATCCCAAGCGGCCCGAGAGGATCATGAAGAGGACGGTCCGCGGGATGCTCCCCCACAAGACGAAGCGCGGTCGCGACGCCATGTCCAGGCTCAAAATCTACGTAGGAGTTCCTTCAGAGTTCGAGGGCATGAAGATCGAGCGGCCACAGGCTGCGAAGATGACGCGCCTGAGCACCGCCAAATACGTGGAACTTGGCGACGTAAGCCGAAAATTCGGATCCAAATTCTGAGAGTGTCAGCATGAAGATAACCAACTCGTCGGGTAAAAACAGAACGGCGATCGCCAGGGCCACCTTGACCGAAGGGAAGGGCAGGGTCAGGATCAACAGCAAACCCCTGGAGATCTATGAGCCCAAGCTCGCCAAGCAGAAGATCGTGGAGGCTGTGATGCTAGCCCAGGACAAAGTGTTGGGGCTTGACATCAACGTCAAAGTTCGCGGAGGCGGATTCATGGGTCAGGCTGCCGCCGTCCGGACCGCCATCGCTCGTGGGATCGTGGAGTGGACCGGCGACACCGCCCTGAAAGAAGCCTACATGGAGTACGACAGATCTCTCCTGGTCAACGACCACCGGCAGAAAGAGCGCAAGAAGGTCGGCGGCCCCGGTGCAAGAGCCAAATATCAGAAGTCTTACAGGTGAGTTTGCTTGATCCCTGTACGATGTTTCACCTGTGGAAACGTCATTTCTGATGTATGGGAAGAGTACAAAGAGCGCACCAAGTCTGAGCCACCGGGTAAGGTGATGGACGATCTGGGCATCGAAAGCTATTGCTGTCGTCGTATGCTCCTGACCCACGTGGAGATCGTTGACGTGCTTCGGCGGTATCAGTAGAAGGTGTGGGGTTGTGGGGTAGCCTGGTCCATCCCTCGGCGTTCGGGACGCCGTAACCTGAGTTCGAATCTCAGCAACCCCACCATTTACCTTTCTTTTGAGGTGGCCACTTGACGGATTCGAGGAAGGAAGAATATACGCGATATGAACGCGCCAGAATAGTGGGGGCTCGAGCTTTACAGATTTTGATGGGCGCCCCGGTGTTAATCAAGACCGAGTCCATAGACCCCCTCGAAATTGCCCTTGAAGAGATGAGATTGGGATTCATTCCCATCACCGTTAAACGGGATCGTAGAACCTCTAGGTAGGTGACATTTTTGGAAGATGAAGTGATAACACCAACTGAAGACTATGAGACGCTTATCCCCATAGATGAGTATCTTGCGGCAGGCATACACATAGGCACTCAGCAGAAGACGAAGAGCATGATGGACTACATCTACAGGGTCAGGACCGACGGCCTCTACGTCCTCGACGTTCAGGCGACGGACAAAAGGGTCAGGCTCGCGGCCAGGTTCCTGTCCAAGTACGACCCCAGCAAGATCCTGGTGGTCTCTGCGAGGCAGTATGGCCAGCGTCCAGCCACCATGTTCGCCAAGTCGGTCGGATCGAAGGCGATAGTTGGGCGGTTCATACCCAACACCCTGACCAACCCCAACTTCTACGACTACGTCGAGCCCGACGTGGTGGTAGTCACAGACCCCAGCGGAGACAGCCAGGCTATAAACGAGGCCATAGACGTCGGAATACCGGTGGTGGCCCTCTGCGATACCAACAACCTGACATCGAACGTCGATCTGGTGATTCCCACCAACAACAAAGGCCGAAAGGCCCTGACCCTGATCTACTGGCTCCTGGCCAAAGAGGTGCTCAAGGAGAGAGGAGAGATAGATCGGTTCAGATACTCGGTTTCAGACTTCGAGATGGAGTTTTGATTCGATGAGACGCCCAGCAGTGGCAGGCCAGTTCTACCCCCGCCACCCCGAGGACCTGAATGAGGAGCTGAAGGTGGCCTTCAGCGATGTCGCTGGCGGTGAAACCCTCCCGATACGAGGCGCTGTCGTCCCTCACGCCGGCTACATCTACTCTGGTGCCGTGGCTGCAGAGGTCTACGCGAGGCTCCCGAAGAGGGAGACCTACATCCTGATCGGGCCCAACCACCACGGCCTCGGTCTTCCCGTAGCCATTTCCAGGGACTCATGGATGACGCCTCTGGGGGTTGCGGAATGCGACCTTGAGCTGGCCGATGCGCTGATGGGCAGCATAATTGAGGTGGACGAGTCGGCCCACCTCTACGAACACTCCCTGGAGGTCCAGATACCGTTTCTCCAAGCCAGGTTTTCAGACTTCAAGATCCTCCCCATATGCATGGGCCTGCAGGACGAGGAGACGGCGATCGAGGTGGGCGAGGCTGTGGGCGAGGCCGCCAAGAGCCTTGGTCGAGACTGCACCGTCATCGCCAGCAGTGACCTCACCCACTACGAGCACCAGGAAGAGGCGAGAAGGAAGGACGCCCAGCTGATCGAGGCGATTCTGAAGATGGACGTCGCCGCCGTTTACAAGACTGTCTATAGTCTGAACCTCACCGCCTGCGGGTACGGCCCTATCTCGGCGACCATAAAGGCTTCCAGGATTCTGGGCGCACAGAGCGGCAAGCTTCTCCGCTACTCCACCAGCGGCGACGTCATCGGAGATTTCAGCCAGGTGGTGGGTTACGGGGCAATAGCCTTCGTCTAGGAGGCAAAAGTCTGACATCCGCCTCCGCTCCCGGCAAGGTGATCCTCTTTGGAGAGCATGCCGTCGTCTCCGGAGCGCTCGCCTTGGGCGCGGCTGTGGATCTGAGGGTTAAAGCCAGCATCGAGGATCTGCCGGGAAGGCTTGAGATATCTGCCCCGGATCTTCGGATGACTCTGGGGGGGATGGCCCTAGACCCCCTTTCAGGTGCGGTTCTGACGAAAGATGTCAGTGAAGGCGCCGTTCATGCAACAAGGTATATTTCCGCCATTTTGAAGGAGTTTGGGGCGAGAGACCTCAGGGTCACCGTGGAGTCGGAGATACCTCCGGCCTCGGGGCTTGGGTCCTCAGCTTCCGTCGTCGTCGCCACCCTGGGAGCGTTGAGCCGGCACATGGCGCTGGATCTGTCCATAGATGAGATCGCAAAAGAGGCCCACAGGATAGAGAAGTCCGTCCAGAACGGCCTCGGCTCGCCCATGGATACCGCTCTTGCCACCTTCGGCGGGTATCAGCTCGTGGAGGGGTCGGCAAGGTCGATCGAGCTTCCAGAGATCAAGCTGGTGGTGGGGTTTACGGGCAGACCTCACGATACCCGGGCCGAGGTCGAGAAGGTCCAGAGCTTCAGGGCCAGATATCCGGAGATCGTCGACCCCATGTTCCAGGCGATAGGAGATATATCGAGGCGGGCTCCGGACTGCATCAGAGACGGTCGTCTTGAAGATCTGGGAGGTCTATTGAACGCCAACCACGGCCTTCTGGAGGCGATCGGCGTCGGGACCCGGGAGCTCTCCGAGCTGGTATACGCCTCCCGGGGGGCGGGGAGGGCTTTTGGCGCGAAGCTGACGGGCGCGGGGGGCGGAGGATGCATGATCGCCCTGCCGCGAACCGATCCCGAGAATGTGCTGAGGGTGATGACCGCCATAACCCAGGCGAGGGGAGAGCCCTTCTCCGTGGTCACGGGATGCCAGGGGCTGAGGCCGGAAGAGCCGGCGGGCGAGAGATGACTGAGATCAAAATTCTTAAGATCGGCGGGAGCGTCCTGACCGACAAGACAAGGCTGGAATCGGCGAGGATGGACGAGATCGAGAGGATCGCCGCCGAGATCGCAAAGTATGGGTCCGGCCTGATACTGGTACACGGAGCCGGTTCCTTCGGCCACATCCACGCGAAAAAGTACAACTTCGCCGAGAGGTTCAGCGCCGAGGGGGTCCTGGAGACCCACAGGTCTGTAGTCAGGCTTAACGACCTCGTGGTCGAGAGCCTGAGAAAGGCGGGGTCAGGCCCGGTCCCGGTCCACCCTCTGAGCTGCACCCTTCTGAGAGATGGGAGGATAGATCTCATGCAAATCGAGCCGGTCATCGAGATGGTGAATAGGGGCCTTGTCCCGGTCCTCCACGGCGACGTCGCCATGGACAGGTCAAAGGGTGCCGGGATCGTCTCCGGAGACCAGCTCGTATCCCATTTGGCCAGGTCCCTCAAGCCAAAAATTGTGGCCCTGGGGACGGCCGTTGACGGGGTGATCTTTCGAGGTGAGGTTCTGTCCGTGGTGAGGCGAGAGGACCTTTTCAAAATCGGCTCGGAGCTGGGGGCTTCGGCCGGGGTGGACGTCACCGGCGGCATGAGGGGAAAGCTCGAGGAGCTTTTGGACTTGGCCGACCAGGGCGTCAGTTCCACGATATTCAACGCCGAAAAGGCGGGCATGATCGAGAGGGTTCTTGGAGGCGAGAGAGCGGGAACTCTCGTGGAGGGGAAGACGTGACCACAGGCAAGAGAAAGCTCGACCACATCAGGATCTGTCTAGAAAAGGAGGTTGAGGGGAGCTCTAGATCCTTCGACGACCTCGCCCTGGTCCACAGAGCCCTGCCCGGCATCGACGCCGACGAGATTGATACGAGGTGTCGATTTCTGGGGAAGGATCTCGCCATTCCCTTGATGATCTCAGGGATGACGGGTGGACACACCGAGACAAAGGAGATCAACGTTAATTTGGCCCTCGCAGCCCAGGAGGTGGGGGTGGCCATGGGCGTCGGGTCCCAGAGGGCAGCCCTCGAAAGCCCCGAGGTCGAGGAGACCTTCTCGGCGGTGAGGGACGCAGCACCGAAGATCCCGATCGTCGGGAATATCGGGGCGGTACAGCTTCAGAGGGAGGGGCCCGAAGTCATCGACCGGCTGGCGGAGATGATCGATGCCGACGCAATGGCGGTCCATCTGAACTTTCTCCAGGAGAGCGTCCAGCCGGAGGGGGAGACCGAAGCCAGGAGCGCCATCGAGGCGATCAGGTCTGCATCCGACAGGAGGGTTCCGATCATAGCCAAGGAGACGGGAGCCGGGATATCCGGAGAAGATGCTCACGTCCTTCTGGATGCGGGGGTGAAGATCATCGACGTTGGGGGCCTTGGCGGGACCAGCTGGTCTGGAGTTGAGGCCTTTCGGGCGGAGGAGCGGGGAGACACAGAATCCGCGAGGATGGGACGACTCTTCTGGGACTGGGGGGTTCCAACACCAGTGAGCGTTGTGGAATGCGCCTCAGCCGGGGCAAAGGTCGTATCCTCTGGAGGAGTTCGAAGCGGGATCGACGTGGCCAAGAGCATCGCCCTGGGGGCGAGTTTGGCTGGGGCGGCGCTGCCTTTCCTGGCACCCGCAGTGGAAGGATCTTCTGAGGTGGTGGAGGCTCTTAAGGTTTACAAAAGGGCCTTTCGGACGACCATGTTTCTGACCGCCTCAAAGGACATATCGGACCTGAGGTCTGCACCTATCGTCGTCTTGGGAAGGACGAGAGAGATCCTGGAGCAGAGAGGGTTTGATACGAAAAAGTTTGCCATTTACAGAGAGATGTCGAGATGAAGGATATTGGAATTGTAGCGATCGGAGGCTACGAAGAGATAGGACGGAACATGACCGCCATCAGGATTGGTCATGACATAGTGATAATGGACATGGGTCTCCGGTTGGACAGGGTTCAGATACACGAGGATACAGACGTAGAGAGGCTCCGCCCTTCTGAGCTGATATCCATGGGGGCGATCCCCAACGACAGCGTCATGAAGGACGTGGACGGGAGGGTGAGGGCGATAGCCTGCACTCACGGCCACCTGGACCACATCGGTGCCATCTCAAAGCTTGCGCACAAGTACAGGGCGCCCATCATCGGGACCCCTTTCACCGCAGATTTGATCAAACAGGAGATTGAGGCCGAGAAGCACCAGGGAACGAAGAACGAGGTAATAACCATGAACGCCGGCAAGAGAAGGCAGATAGCGCCCGACATCGAGCTGGAGTTCATAAGGGTTCAGCACAGCATAGTCGACTGCGTCTTCGCAGCCATTCACACCCCCAGAGGGGTGATCCTCTACGCCAACGACTTCAAGATGGACAGAAGCCCTACCTTAGGCCAGCCTCCAGACTTCGCAAGGCTGAAAAAGCTGGAGAAGGAAGGGGTTTTGGCCCTGATAACCGAGACGACCAACGCCGGGGTCTCGGGAAAGACCCCTTCGGAGCAGATCGCAAAGGATCTGGTCTGGGACGTTCTGATGGGGACCGAAGAGACGAAGTCGGGGGTTTTGGTGACCACCTTCTCGTCCCACATCGCCAGGATCAGGGCGATAATCGAGGCTGCCCACGAGATGGGAAGAAAGCCGGTCCTTTTGGGCAGGTCGATGGAGAAGTACTGGGGCACGGCGAAGAGGGTGGGGTACGCTCCCAAGTCCGATGACCTCCAGGTTTACGGCAGGCGAAAGAGCGTTGACAAATTCTTCAAGAGGATGATGCAGGAGGGAAAGGACAAGTACCTCCCGATCATGACCGGCCACCAGGGGGAGCCGGGCGCCGTTCTCAGCCGGGTTGCCAGCGGAGAGACCGATTATCAGCTCGAGTCCGGGGACAAGGTCGTCTTCAGCGCCGGGATCATACCTCAGCCGCTGAACAAGTCCAGCCGCCACATCGTGGAGACGAAGCTCAAGATGAGGGGGGCGAGGGTTTATGACAACATCCACGTCTCGGGACACGCCTGTGTCGAGGACCACTGGGAGCTGTTGAGGATGATAAATCCGGAGCACGTGATACCCAGCCACGGGACCTTCGAGAGTCACGGCAAGTACCTCTCCATGGCCGAGGATACGGGCTACGAGCTCGGCTACACCTTCCACATCATGAGAAACGGCCAGGAGCTGTTCCTCCCCTAAAATAAGGAGGTAAGGAGGCGTGATAAAAGATGGTGATCCTTGACGAAGAGCTGAGGATGCGGGCTGGCATGATATCTGAGGCCATCGAGGACCTCCTGCCGGTGGTCCATCCGAAGGAGCTCTACGAGGCCGGAAGACATCTGGTGGATGCCGGGGGAAAGAGGCTGCGGCCGAGCATGCTTCTCATGGCCGCGGAGGCTGTGGGGGGCGAGCCGAAGGTCGTGGTCCCGGCCGCCGTCTCGATAGAATTGGTCCACAACTTCACCCTGATCCACGACGACATAATGGACAACGCCGAGACCCGACGGGGAAGGCCCGCGGTCCACGTCAAGTGGGACGAGGCCGGAGCGATCCTCGCAGGAGACACCCTCTACTCCAAGGCCTTCGAGATCCTGACGGCTTCGGAGGCGAAGCCCGAGGACATGATCGCCTCGG
>JBFESM010000055.1:0-9809 GCA_041548445.1 Methanothrix sp.
CGGAAGATGGCCTTGCTCAGCGTCATCAGTATACGGTGATGAAGTATTTCCATATATAGATTCCTATATGCAGGATGTATAATTTAGGAGAAATGTTTGTCTAATTGATGTATATAATCCTATTTCGTTATGTTAACCCGGATTTGCAACACCGAAAATTTGGCAATATGTAGTAAAGGTCTCGTTGAAGAGAAAGCTCGCCGTCAATTTCGGTATGGCTTCGGCATGCCTCCCATCCGGGACTTTTTGGCGAAAAGCTTTCAGGTCCACGAATGTTCTCGCATTCTGATGGAAGGTTGCCAGGCTATATAGTCGTGAAGAGGGGGACATAATTGGAGATAGAGTTGATAAGCTCCTGGGGCCCGAGGGTTGGGTCTCCTCAAGAAATATTATTTATCATCAGTCCCCATCAAGGGTCGAAAAGACCACCACAATTAACGCTCCTGTTACGAGTCTGGAATATATATGACCATGTAAGTCGAGCTGGACCGGCATCGCTGTATCAGATCATATGTTGAAGAGGGCTCTTGTTTATGAGATCTGAAGAGCATAAAAACATATTAGTTATATGTAAAAAGCAAAACCGTATAAGATAAAAATTACATTAAACGCCGATGATTACAATATCTTACATCACATTCAAAAGATATGCGGCTGTAAAAATAAAATAAAAATGCGGCAAAAGTTAAATAGTGGTTAATGCTAGGCGTTGTCATACCACTTTAAATCTCCAAAAGGCGAGTGAGGTCACTAGAATGGCGAAGAACGTTTACGAAAGGAGCATCGATCCCGCCACCCGGGCGATGCTACTGGAAGCCGACCGGGCGGGGATCGAGACAGCCTGGGATCGTTTAGAAAAACAGCAGCCTCAATGCGGCTTTGGCCAGCTCGGAATCTGCTGCCGTAACTGTAACATGGGGCCCTGCCGGATCGACCCCTTCGGCGAGGGGCCTGACAAGGGGGTCTGCGGAGCCACGGCGGATATAATCGTTGCCAGAAACCTCCTGCGGATGATCGCCGCTGGGGCTGCAGCCCACTCCGATCACGCTCGAGACGCTGTTCTGGCCTTCAAGCAGATGGCCGAGGGCAAGGCCCAAAGCTATCAGATCAAGGACGAGGCGAAGCTGAACGCTCTTGCTGCTGAGTACAACATCTCCACCGAAGACAGGAGCAAAGAGGAGGTGGCCATTGACCTTGCCAATGTCCTCCTCTCGGAGTTTGGAAAGCAGACGGAACCGATCCAGTTCACACGCAGAGCCCCTGAAAAAAGGCAGAAGGTGTGGGAGAATGCCGGGATCGACCCGAGGGGCGTCGACAGAGAGATCGTCGAGTGCATGCACCGAACTCACATCGGCGTCGACAACGATCCGGTTCACATCCTCCTCCACGGCTTGAGGACTAGCATCTCCGACGGCTGGGGCGGCTCCATGATCGCCACCGACGTCCAGGACGTCCTCTTCGGAACCCCAACACCGACCATGTCCGAGTCGAACCTCGGCGTCCTGAAGGCGGACGAGGTGAACATAATAGTCCACGGCCACGAGCCGATCCTCTCGGAGATGATCGTCGCCGCGGCCGAGGACCCCGAGATGGTCAATCTCGCCAAGAAGATGGGCGCAAAAGGCATCAGCATCGCCGGCATGTGCTGCACAGGAAACGAGGTTTTTATGCGCCACGGGGTTCCGACGGCGGGTAACTTCCTCCAGCAGGAGCTGGCCGTGATCACCGGAGCCGTCGAGGCGATGGTGGTGGACGTCCAGTGCATCATGCCTGCCCTCGGAAACCTGGCCAGCTGCTACCACACCAAGTTCATCTCGACCTCCCCCAAGGCAGACTTCCCCGGCACAGTTCGGATGGAGTACCACGAGGAGAAGGCCGGCGAGGCCGCCAAGGAGATCGTCAAGACCGCCGTCGAGAACTACGCCAACCGGGACGCTGGGAAGGTCAACATACCCAAAGATAAGAGCGCCTGCATGGTTGGCTTCAGCGCCGAGGCGATTTTGGGAGCCCTGGGAGGAACGCCCCAGCCCCTCATAGACGCCATAGTCTCCGGTGCCGTCAAGGGCGTTGGTGCGGTCGTGGGCTGCAACAACCCGAAGGTTCAGCACGACTACGGTCACGTCAACCTCGTCCGGGAGCTGATCAAAAACGACGTTCTCGTCGTCACCACCGGCTGCAACGCCATCGCCTGCGCCAAGGCTGGCCTGCTCAAGCCCGAGGCTGCAAAGGTGGCGGGGTCGGGCCTTCGGGCCGTCTGCGAGGCTCTGGGGGTTCCGCCGGTTCTCCACATGGGCTCCTGCGTCGACATCAGCAGAATCCTCGTCCTGGCCGCAGCCCTTGCCAACCACCTGGGGGTCGACATCAGCGACCTTCCGGCCGCAGGCGCCGCTCCCGAATGGATGAGCGAAAAGGCGGTCAGCATCGGGGCTTACGTCGTCGCATCCGGAGTCTACACGGTCCTGGGGACGGTGCCGCCGGTCCTCGGAAGCACTGAGGTGACCGACGTTCTCACAAAGGGCGTCGGGGACGTCGTCGGTGCCACCTTCGCCGTGGAGCCGGACCCCTTCAAGGCGGCAGGCCTGATGATCGGCCACATCCAGGAGAAGAGGAAGGGCCTGGGGCTGAAGGCCTAGGCCCGAGCCCCTTTTGACCAAGGAGTTGAGATTAGATGAAAGAGATCTTGGTAAGGCCTGAAAGGTGCATGGGATGCCGCTCCTGCGAGATCGCCTGCGCTGTCGAGCACTCTCAGACTAAGAGCCTCTTTGGGGCAGTGGCCGAAAAGCCGGTTCCAAGAAAGAGGGTCTACGTCGAGTTCGCCCCTGAGTACTCGATCTCCGTTCCCATGGTATGCCGTCACTGCGAGGACGCACCATGCGTCTCGGTCTGTCCCACCGGCGCCCTCAGCCAGGACGAGATCACAAGGGTGGTGACCCACAACCCAGAGGCCTGCATCGGCTGCTGGACCTGCGCGTCCGTCTGCAACTACGGCATGATCAGCAGAAACAAGGAGGAGAGGATCGCCATCAAGTGCGATCGGTGCCCTGATCTGGAGGTTCCCGCCTGCGCTGCCGCCTGCCCCACGGGGGCTCTGGTGTACAAAGAGGTGGAGGAGTTCTCGGAGTCGAAGAGGGTCGAGTCCGCCCTCAAGATGGCGAGAGGAATCACCGCTGGCGGGAGCCGGTGAGAGGCAGAGGCTCCCCGCCATATTTTTCGGGATCGAACGGAGGTGACTGTCCAGATGGTCGACGAAAGTTTGATGCCCACGGTCTGCCCTTACTGCGCCCTGGGCTGCGGATTTTATATCAAGCTGGGAGAGGACGAGCCTGGGATCGAGTACATGCTCGATCATCCCACAAACCAGGGGTCTCTCTGCCCCAAGGGAAACGCTGCCCTGGAGATCCTGGACCACCCTGATCGGCTTCGTCATCCTCTGCGGAGGACTGAAAGCGGTTGGGTCAGGATATCCTGGGAGGAGGCACTGGCGAAGGTCGCCGAGGAGATCAAAATTACAGTACGGGATCACGGGCCCGGTGCAATCGGGTTTTTGGGTTCAGCCAAGTGCACCAACGAGGAGAACTACCTCTTCCAGAAGATGGCCAGGATGCTCGGCTCAAAGAACGTGGACTGCTGCGCGAGAAGGTGCCACTCGCCGACGATCCCGGCTCTGAACAGAGCTTTTGGCTCCGCCTGCATGACCAATCCGATATCGGACCTCGCCAACTCCGACTGCATCTTCGTGATCGGGTCGAACTTCGCCGAGAACCACCCGATCGTTGCGAGATGGGTTCTAAGGGCTAAGGACCGGGGTGCTTATGTTGTCGTCGTCGACCCGAGGCTCACCCCCACGACTTGGCTTGCTGATCTGCACCTTCAGATCAACCTGGGATCCGACGTCGCCCTTCTGAACGGGATGATGAACGTCATCGTCGAGGAGGGACTTGAGAACCGGAAGTTCATCGATAAAAGGACCGTCGGCTTTGAAGATCTGTCGGAGAAGGTGAAGGAGTACACTCCAAAGATGGCTGCCAAGATCACTGGAGTTTCCCCCGGCGCCATCGTCAGGGCCGCAAGAATCTACGCCAAATCCCCCTCCTCGGCCATCGTCTACTCGATGGGGATCACCCAACACTCTCACGGCACAAATAACGTCGCTGCCTGCGCCGATCTCGCCTTGATCTGCGGCCAGCTGGGAAGATCCGGCGCAGGGCTCTATCCTCTCAGGGGCCAGAACAACGTCCAGGGGGCCTGCGACATGGGGGTTCTCGCGGACTTCTATCCTGGGTCGAGGTCTGTCAACGACATCGATGCGATACACTTCCTCGAGGAGGCCTGGGGCGCGGGGACCCTTCCCGTGGGGATGGGGATGACCGCCGAGACGATGCCGGTGGCTGCAGGAGACGGCGACCTTCGTTTCCTCTACGTTATGGGGGAGGACGTGATCAACTCCGATTCCAGCTCGTCCCAGGGCAGAAGAGAGCTTGAAAACCTGGACTTCATGGTGGTCCAGGACATATTCATGACCGACACCGCCGAGATGGCGGATCTCGTCTTGCCCGCGGCGGCCTGGGCCGAGAAGGAGGGGACGTTCACATCTTCTGAGCGGAGGGTTCAGTGGGTCTCTCGGGCCCTCGACCCACCGGGTGAGGCTAGATCCGACCTCTGGACGATCCTGGAGGTGGCAAGTCGCCTGGGCCTGGACTTCGATTACGCGGGACCCGAGGAGGTACTAGCCGAGATCGGCCGGGTGGTTCCCAGCTACGCGGGCATATCTCGGGAAAGGGCAGAGGCCCGGGGCGGTGTCATCTGGCCGTGTCCATATCCGGAACATCCGGGAACTCCCATACTTCACCAGGACGAGTTCTCAGCCCCTGAGGGCAGGGCCAGGATCGTTCCTGTCGATTACCTCCCCCCTGCCGAGGAGAGCAGCCTCGACTACCCGCTCCTCCTCACCACAGGGCGGGTTGTCCTCCACTACAACGCGGGCTCCATGACCCGGCGGAGCTTCTCCCTGATGAAGAGGTCTCCGGAGCTATTCATCGAGGTGAACCCCGACGATGCGGACCGCTGGAGCATCATTGATGGAGACCTGGTGGAGGTGAACACCCGCCGGGGCAGGGCCTGGGCGAGAGCCCGCGTCACAACCCGGCAGGAGAAGGGCGTCTTATTCATGCCCTTCCACTTCCCGGAGACAAACCAGCTCACCAGCGACGTCATCGACCCGGAGGCGAGGATACCGGAGTTCAAAGTCGCTGCCTGCCGGATCGGAAAGATGAAGGGGGTCTGATAGTTTGGAGATTTACGTCGATCTCGGAAGGTGCATCTGCTGCCACGCCTGCGAGGTGGCCTGCGAGAGGGAGCATGGCGAGCCGAAGATATCTGTGGAGGCGGTGAGGGACCGGGCCTCGGTACCCGTCTCCTGCCACCACTGCGAGGTCGCTCCATGCGCTCTCGTCTGTCCCAGCGGTGCTCTCGCCCAAGGGACGTCCTTGGTCTCCTTTGAGGCCGAAAAGTGCACCAGCTGCGGCCTTTGCATTATAGCCTGCCCCTTCGGCGCCATCGATATGGACTCCACCTCAACGGTCCAAAAGTGCGACCTGTGTCCCGAGAGGGAGGTTCCGGCCTGCATTCTCACATGTCCCACGGAGGCCCTGATCTTCGGAGACCATGAGGATGCAACAAAAGAGCTGAGGAGGAGGGCTGCGATGAAGATCGCTCAATCTTACGCTGCCGCTGTCGGGAGGGAGAGGACATGACTGAAACCGAGCCGAGCCGGTCGAGGCTTCTGGTCGTCGACGAGGGAAAGTGCATCGGTTGCCGGGCCTGCTCCAACCTCTGGCACGAGATATCCTCTGCTCTCACCTTCTCGGAGAAGGGTCCACAACGGACGATTAAGTTTCCGAGGGCTTTCGAGGATTTTGAGGCGAGGATCGCCGAATCCCTGGCGGAGGTCTGCCCGACGGGAGCCATTTCCATCGTCATCACCGACGAGAGGCCCGAGATGGAGAGCTATGCCCTAGCCTTCGAGATGGTCCGGTGCCGAAGATGCCGGTCGCCCTTCGCCACCGAGGAGGAGATGAAGTACATCATTGATCGCCTCCCGAAAGATCTTCAGGCGAAGAGCTCGGTCGTTTCCTGGATGGAGCTATGTCCGAGCTGTCGCCGATCAGTCGAGCGGGTGGCTGCGGCGAGAGACCTGATCGTCGCCAGGAGCGGGGCGAGAAGGTGAAGGCGAGCTGAAAAGGGGCAAAGGCGAGGAGATCGGAGGCAAAGGGAGATTGCTCTACCTCAATCCTGAAGATTTGATCGGGACCGGAGTTGTTCCCGGATCAGACAGTTGAAGACGACCGAACGTTCCGGCAGCATTTTCCCGCCCCCAGGCCAGAAGCTTCGCCCTGCCCGGTGAGCCTACCCTTCAGGAACTGCCCGGTGTGACTCTCCGAGACCTTCGCCACCTCCTCCGGAGTGCCCTCGGCAACGATCCTACCTCCCGCATTCCCGCCCTCGGGGCCCAGGTCGATGATGTAATCCGCGGACTTGATCACGTCCAGGTTGTGCTCAATGACGACGACGGTGTTGCCCTTGGAGACGAGGTCGTTCAAAACCGCGATCAGCTTCTTGACGTCGTCGAAATGAAGGCCTGTCGTCGGCTCGTCCAGAAGGTAGATCGTCCTTCCCGTCGCCTTCTTGGAGAGCTCCCTTGTCAGCTTGATCCTCTGGGCTTCGCCGCCCGAGAGGGTCGTCGAGCTCTGGCCGAGCTTGATGTAGCCAAGGCCCACGCCGATCAGGGTGTCGAGCTTGTTTCGAATGGCTGGAACGTTCTGGAAGTGCTCTCTCGCCTCCTCGACGGTCATGTCCAAAACTTCGGCGATGGACCTGTCCTTGTACTTGACCTCCAGGGTCTCCCGATTGTAGCGAGAGCCTTTGCACTCCTCGCACTCGATGTAGACGTCCGGAAGGAAGTTCATCTCGATCTTGATCAGGCCGTCGCCCTGGCAGGCCTCGCACCGGCCTCCCTTGAGGTTCAAACAAAAGCGACCCGGCTTGTACCCCCTGACCTTCGCCTCTTTCGTCCCCGCAAAAGCTTGCCTGATGGGGTCGAAGACCTTGGTGTAGGTGGCGGGGTTCGAGCGGGGCGTCCTGCCGATCGGGCTTTGGTCGATGACGATCACCTTGTCGATCTCCGAGTCGAAGGATATCTCCTCGTGCTCGCCGGGGGTCTCGCTGGACCTGTAGATTTTCTTCATCAGGGCCCGGTAGAGGGTGTCGTAGATGAGGGTGGACTTGCCAGAGCCCGAGACCCCAGTGACCACCGTAAAGATTCCGATGGGGATCTTGGCGTCAATGTTCTTCAGGTTGTTCTCCCGGCAGCCTTTGATCCGGACGAACTTGTCGCTCTGCCTTCTGGTCAGAGGCGTATCGATCTTTTTTTTCCCCGAGAGGTACTGGCCCGTCAAAGATTCGGGGTTTTCTTCGATCTTTTGGGGCGATCCTTCCGCCACCACCCACCCACCGTGGATACCGGCGCCCGGCCCCATGTCCACCACGTGGTCTGCGCTTCGAATCGTCTCCTCGTCGTGCTCGACGACGATCAGAGTGTTCCCCAGGTCCCGCAGCTCCTTCAAGGTCTCGATCAGCCGGGCGTTGTCCCTCTGGTGAAGCCCTATCGAGGGCTCGTCCAGAACGTAAAGAACGCCCATCAGGTTCGATCCGATCTGGGTTGCAAGCCTTATCCTTTGGGCCTCGCCCCCCGAAAGGGTTCCTGCGCTCCGGGATAGGGTGAGGTACGAGAGGCCCACGTGCTCCAAGAAGCCCAGACGCGACCTGATCTCCTTCAATACCTGACGCGCGATCTCCCGCTCCTTATCGGATAAAGCCAGGCTCTCGAAGAGCTTTCTGCCATCGGTGATGGAGAGATCGGCGACGTCGGCGATGGACATCCCTGCGATCTTCACCGCCAGCACCTTCTCCTTCAGCCTCCGGCCGCCGCACCGAGGACAGGGGAGGACCTTCATGAACTTCTCCAATTCCTCCCGCCGGTAATCGGAGCTCGTCTGGTGGTAGAGCCGCTCGGACTGGGGGATGAGCCCCTCCCAGTGGCCTTTGTGGGACCAGTAGGCGTCGCCGTTCTTCATGCTCATCTGAAACTTTATCCGCTCGCGGGACCCGCGCATCAGGGCATCATACTGCTCCGGTGTGAGGTCCTTTATGGGCGTGAATATGTCGAAGCCGAAATGCTTTGCTACGGCTGCGAGGTACTGGCCCCGCCATCCGTCGACGTGGTTTCGGTAGAGGGCCACGGCTCCGTCGGCTATGCAGAGATCTTTGTCGGGGATGATTAGGTCGGGGTCGAACTCCATCTTGATCCCAAGGCCGTTGCAGGCCTCGCAGGCTCCGAAGGGGCTGTTGAAGGAGAACATCCGGGGCTGAAGCTCTTCGAAGACCATGCCGCAGACTGGGCATGCCATCTTCGAGGAGTAGAGCCGGTCTTGCCCCTCCGGGTCGACGACTATGAGGAGCCCGTCGGCCCGTTCGAGGGCGCGCTCGCAGGCCTCGACGAGCCTCGATCGATCCTCCTGGGGGTCGAGCCGGTCGATGACGACCTCGATATCGTGCTTTTTGTACCGGTCGAGCTCGATCTCCTCGTCGGTCCTATGGATCTTGCCGTTCACCCGGACCCTAGAAAAGCCCTCGGAGAATAGGTCCTTGAAGAGCTGTCCGTAAGTCCCCTTCTTCTGGCGGACGACTGGAGCGAGGATGGTTACCATTCCCCTTCCCGTCCCCTCCTCCATCCCCGCCCCTCCCGCGCCGTCTTTGCCTGCAGCCTCGACGATCCCGTCGGCTATCCTCTCCGGGGACATCGACTCTATCTTGACGTCGTGGATTGGGCAGTGGGGCGTTCCGACCCTGGCGAATAGTAGGCGAAGGTAGTCGTAGATCTCGGTGACCGTCCCGACGGTGCTCCTGGGATTCTTCGATGTCGTCTTCTGTTCGATGGATATCGCCGGGGATAGCCCCTCGGTGGAGTCGACGTCGGGCTTATTCATCTGCCCCAGAAACTGGCGGGCGTAAGCTGAGAGCGACTCGACGTAGCGGCGCTGCCCCTCGGCGTAGATGGTGTCGAAGGCGAGGGTCGATTTGCCCGAGCCCGAGACGCCGGTGATGACGATGAACTTGTCTCTTGGAAGCTCCAGGGTCACGTCCTTGAGGTTGTGCTCCCGGGCACCTTTGATTAGAATCGATTTCATTTCGGTTTCTCGCGGGTTTTCTTGGTCTATTGAAGGGCAAAGCTAGGAGCAGGATTAGCTTAATACTTTTCGGGCGGCGACATCGACGAGAATGAGTACACCCAGCTTTCGGGAGGAGGTTCTCTCGAAGCTCGACCCCGGCCGGGTCTTCGCCGATGGGTGCTTTAAAGAGGTATCAGGACGAAATGACAACGAAGACTCAAGATGCAGACCTCCAACTTCGCCCGATCCGGCTCGGACCCCAAAGCCGTCGCCATCTCCAGGAGCCAGCCTCGTGGCTGGACCGGCCGCGTCTTTGAGCCGCTCGCCCCCTCCTGGCGCCTCGTCCAGGAGGCCAAGAGCGGAGCCATCGACGAGGACGAGGATGCTTGCGGTCCGCTTGGCTTCGAGGTTCCTGGAGAAATCCTCGGGGATCTTGATGCCGACGCGGGCCTCGCCGGCAATGATGGCCCGGCTCAGCTCCAGGTCGGAATAGACTCTTCGGGTGATGGAAAAGGATTCGCTGGTCTCGAAGGCGCGCAGCAGCTTCTCGCTGTCCTTGGTGGCGGCGGCGTCGAAGATGGC
>JBFESM010000056.1:0-9765 GCA_041548445.1 Methanothrix sp.
AGAGGCTGGGATGAAAAGGCTTCACGCATGAAAAGGATCGTAGCCGTCTCCGACACCCATATCGAGCTGGGATCCCAGATCCCAAAGAACCTCATCGATATGGCGAAAGGAGCCGACCTACTCCTTCACGCCGGGGACTTCGTGAGCCTTGAGGTCTACGAGACCTTCTGTGGTCTCGGACAACTCGAAGCCGTATGCGGCAACTCCGACTTTCCGGAGGTGAAGGCACTCCTGCCCGAGAGGAGGATAGTGGAGGTCGAGGACGTGAGGATCGGCCTGGTCCACAGGGCCTCTTACTCATCGGACCTCACGGGCGCGGAGTTTCTGGCGAGGGAGATGGAGGTGGACTCCCTGGTCTTCGGCCACATTCACAGGCCTCTGGTGGAGCGCGGGCCCCGCCTCCTCATCTGTCCCGGAAGCCCGATCGCGCCCCGACTCTCCGCGCCATCGGTGGTCGAGATCGAGGTGGAGGGGGGCCAGATCAGTGGCAGGATTGTCCCCCTTGGAAAGCCGGTCTGCAACTACTTCAGGTACGCAGAGTTCCTGGCCGAGGGATCGGCGAAGGGGAAAAAAGAGGACTGAGCAAGGTTTGGATTCGCCCTTTCATCCTCAGCCCTCGGATTCGCCATCCAGCCGTTGGAAGGTCACCAGGTCGTCGATGGCGATCCAGCCCGAGCTTCCGAATTCCTGGTTATCGCGGTCGGCGACGATGAAGTAGACGGCTGTGACGTTGCCAAAGTCGAAGGCCACATCTTTGCATCTGGTCCCCTCGACCTCGATGCAACTGAACTCTTCGTATTCTGCTTTTTGGAGTGACCAGTCCGATGAGATGGTGCCACCTTCCCAGGTTCGACCAAAGATCGTCCCGTTCGTGTCCCTCAACCAGATCTCAAGAGCGTTGGCAGATCCGCTTCCTCTGCAGATGAAAGAGAGGCCATCGGTTCCGGCGAGGTTCAGGCTGCCGCTTCCGTTCCTCCTGGAGACCGTCTTGGTGATGCCGACCCATCCCTCTGGAACTAAGTCGTAGGATATCCTGGTGGCGTTCTCTTCGACCCCGGCGATGACCCTTATGTCCTGGACGATGGAGCCTCTGCCGTCCTCGCGGGTGCTCCAGCCTCCTGCCATAGAGTCGATGAGATGGGGCTGTAAGACCTCCACATCGACCGAGGCCCTCGCCTCCCCGGCGAAGTTTCTGGCTGTCAGAGTGAAAGTGACGTCGTGCTGGGGCGCGAGGATCATTTCGCCCCGTAGTGGCACCTCGCCCACCCCAGGCTCGATCTCGGCTTCTCTCGCGTTGACGACAGACCAGCTGAGGGTCACGGACTCGCCAAGGTCTACCACGGACCTTTCGGCCTGGAATAGTTCGATCTCGGGCAGCGCCCGCGTGCTGAAGGTCCAAACCTCGCTCTCAGAGCTCTTTTTGAGGCGGTTTTCGGCCACAACCTGCCAGCTGTAGACGGTCCCTGGCTCCAGGGGCGTCGTTATGTTGATGTGGAGGTTCTTTTTTCCCCGGCCGCTGCTGGTCGTCCCTACAACCCGCATATCCTCGTCGGATCTGCCGAGCAGGACGTCGTACCTGATCCGGTAGTTGGGCTCAAGCCCGATGGACGAGAGGACGGGTGTTCGAGGGGCCCCATCGACCCACCAGAGCGGAGGCGCAAGCCCGATGCCGGATGTGTTGTCCATCGGGCATGGCATCTTTGGTTCGTAGGGTCCTGGCGCCAAGGCGTACATTAAAAGCACCGCTGCCAGGAGCGCGAGGAAGGCCGCCTTCGCCCCACCCCTCTGGAGAAGGTCGTCCGCCCTTTCGGCGGCGGTCATCAAAGCTTCAAATAAGGCATCTAATAGGTCGGTCATCTATCGTCCTCCATCCTGACTTTCGGCAGGTTTCCCCTGAGATCTGATCGGCCTCGAAAAGGTATATACTTAACTTTCCTGGTTTGGCGACGGTGCGCCCTGCATCACGCTTTCGAGGCGTTCAATTTGGATGCCGAAATGAGAGATGCCCGCCTTTGGGCATCTCATCTTCGTCGCGGTTTTTTCTGTTAACTCGGTGCCACCAGCGATCCGTATCGAGGCTGGCCCGGAGAGGTCATCCAGACGCGGATCTGGTAGCTTTCCGGTCCTTCTCCTCCCGTTCCGACGGCCTTGAGGGTCCAGGTTCCGGGCAGGGGTGCCGTGACCGTCAGGATGCTGGAGGAGGACCGATCGACCTCGATCCCGCTGGGATTGAGAAGCACAAGCTCCAGGTCGCCACCTTGGCGGACGGCGTACACGAATATCATATCGACGTCCTCTGGGACCAGGATCGTATGGTCCACCACATCTCCTCTGGAGATCTCACCCTCCATCAGGAGGGCCGAGGTGGCCGGTGGGAGGCTGACGGGTGCAAGGGTCACCTGGGCCAGGTAGAGGCCGCTTTCCTTGAGGCCCGGCCCGAGGATACCGAGGGTCCAGTCCCCGGCCATGGGGCTATCGACCGTCTTCGATCGGACCTGGTCTGAATTGGGCGAGGTGGCAGACCAGATCTGCTTCATCTCTGGGCTGAAGAGGACGACTTTCAGATCGTCGTCGCTGAGGGACCTGAAGTCGATCACGAGGCTGGAGCTGTCTTCGGGGACATTGAGGGCGTATTCCCTCCCCTCGTCCTCATCGCCGATATAGCCGATGAGAAGGTCGCTTGTGACCTCGGGGCCATTGGAGATGGGAAAGGGGCCATCGAGGATTTCGACCCAACCGGAGTATCTACCGCTCGATTTCACCGCAGATCCCAATACTTCCATCGTCCACAATCCGGGCATCGGAAACTGGACCCCCGTCGATGCTGGACGGTCGGGGGTGGGGGTGGTCGCGATCCAGACCTCTTCGCCAAGAGGGTTATAGAGGGTGGCTTTCAGGTCGTCATCGGTGAGGGTTGATAAGCCTAGGGTCATGTATCCAGCGCCCGCCGGGACCGCTAAGCTGTAGGTGCAGATCTCGCCATCGTCCACCTGGCCTGAGAAGTCGCCTCCTGACAGAAGGTCGATGGGCTCCTCGCCGGTGGGCCTGTTTTGAAGGCCAGAAAGCTCTTTCCAGGAGATCTCAAACCTTCCGCTCTCCTTGACGCCGGATCCCAGGACCTCAACCTTCCAGGTTCCCGGCATGGGATAGTCCACCGTCTGTGACCTGACCTCGTCTGGGCGGTGGGAGGTGGTGGTCCAGACCTCCCGTCCCAGGGGGCTAATGAGGGTGATCTTCAGGTCGTCTTCGGAGAGGGTCTTGAAGTCCAACGATAGGCTGCCGACGTTCTCACCCACCTCGATCTCGGCAAGCTCAATTTCGTCTTTTTTGACGGTCCTGGTGACGGTGCCGGAGGACTCGCCCGATGCGGTCATCGCAAGGCCCAAGTAGCGGTTCGAGGAGTCGCCCTGGCCGGTGACCTTCAGGGTCCAAAGTCCCGCTGCGGGTCGGCTCACCTTGATGGCTCGGTAATCGTCCTCGCCCTCCTCCGCGAGGGCGTCCTGGGGGTCTTTGAGCTCGAAGCCGATCAGTTCCCCGCTGACGCTCAGGATCTCGATGAAGAGATCGGTGGCGTTCTCTGGCACGAGGATCTCGTGGTATCTGCTCTCGCCCTTGGGGGCATAGCCCTCGAAACGGTCCTCGACGAACGACGTCGGATCGGCTGATCCATAGGTGAGGGCCGAGGCTGAAGCCGCCAAGAGCAAAAGAACGAAAAGGGGACAAAAGAGGATTCGTCTCATAGGACAGTACATGGCGGGGACAAAATAAAGATTTTGTCTTTTTCGCCGGAACTTCGACTTTACGCGGCGGGTCGATCACCAGAAAGTCGAAACCTGCCCATTTTTGTTCTGGAGATCATCTGGAGATGGGCGGCCTTGCAGAGCCCGAGAAGGTTCCGGTGTCTTTCCATTCCGACCTCTTCGCCCTCTTTATCGCGTCCTCTACCGCCTCCCGGATGATGTAGCCCGCCTTGTGGAGGATGGTGTCCTTCAGTTCCGGGTCCTGGTCCATGCTGGCGGTGCAGGGGTAGGCGTGATGGGCCTCGGATATCCTTTCCCGCAGGTCCTCCTGGTCGGTCTCAAGGCCCGTCATCCTCTTGGCGACGTACCATGTGGAGCCACATGGAGCGCTTCTGATGACGTTTGCGGCGAGGATCGTCTCTTTCCCCCCCCGGCTCTTCTGGGTCAGAATTTCAATTCTCGGCTCGCCGAAGTGGGCTTTCTCCATGAAGGCCGCAATGTTCGGCTTTGCGGGGTCGGGCCTAAGATTGCAGAAGGGCTTGGCGAAGGCGGCCTCTATCCCGATCTTCGAAGCCTCCTCTTCAAGCTGGGTCCGCAGGCCCAGGGGCAGCTGCTTGGGATTTTCGGATCCGCCCAGGATTCCTTTGTACCCCTTTTCTTTGAGGACGGGGAGAATGCCGAAGATTATGTCGGGGTGAACGTTGACGACGATGGCGATCTCGGCCTCGGGTATGTCCTTTGGAAGGTAGGGATCGACGTCGTCAAGAAACGCGTCGAGGGTGTCGGGGTCCTGCATCTCGATGATGGAGACGAGATCGTCGGCCATGCTGTACTTTCCAGACTTGCATAGGGTGCAGGCGTCGCCGCAGGATATGCAGAAGCCCGAGAAGTTGATCAGATTCCCGATGAGGGTTCTGCCGAACTCACCGTTGTAGAAGACCACGACCTTCATACTTTCCCTTTTTTGTAGGCCATCCTATCTATCCTTTGTTCTCCTCTGTCCCTGGCTCGGACCCTCCGATCCCGGCCACCAGCTCCCTCAGCCCTGAGACCTCGTTTAGAAGCTCCGGGAGGGATACCTCTTCGCCCTCGGCGCTGAGGGCCATGGCCCCCCAGGGTCCAAGGGCCACCACGGCCGTCGCCTTCTTTTTCGCGGCGAAGGCCGCCCTCTCGCCCTGAACGTTCGAGAATGAGTGGACCTCGACCACAGGTATGAGGGTTATGTCCCCCACCGTGAGGGGGTCGTCGGCTTTGATCTCCGTTCGATTCACCCGATCACCATTTATCTATAGTCGCGTTTTTGTACAAAAATGGTGATGGTGAGAGGATGGATGACGATCTCAGCGGCATAAAGCCCCAAATTCTCTGGGGGCATTTCAACGAACTCAGGAAGATCCCTCGGTGTTCCAAGCACGAGGGACTGGCGGCGGAGTACGTCGTCTCCGTTGCAAGGCGGCTGTGGCTCGACTGCAAGGTGGACGAAGCCGGAAACGTCGTGGTGAGAAAGGCCGCAACCTACGGAAAGGAGAATGCCCCGTCAGTCCTCCTCCAGTCCCACCTCGACATGGTCTGCGAGAAGAACAAGGACGCGGATCATGACTTCTCGAAGGACAAAATCGAGGCGGTGGTGGAGGACGGCTGGGTCTCGGCGAGAGGCACCACTCTAGGCGCCGACAACGGGATCGGGGTCGCAGCGGCTCTCGCCATCCTCGAGGATCCCGAGGCGGTTCACGGTCCCCTGGAGCTTTTGTTCACCGTCGACGAGGAGGACGGGATGTCCGGGGCGAGGGGTCTATTGGAGGAGGAGATCGGAGCAAAGATGTTGATCAACCTGGACACCGACGATCCTCATTCCGTCTACGTGGGGTGTGCCGGCGGCGAGAACTCTCACCTCCGCCTCCCAATTCGGTGGGTTCGTCCTGACCAGGGCGGGACGGCGGCGGCCTTCGAGGTTGTCCTCAAAGGCCTGAAGGGGGGCCACTCCGGCGTCGACATCCATCTGGAGAGAGGAAACGCCATCAAGCTCCTCGGCAGCTCCTCTGGGAGGCGGGGGAACTGGTTCCCTTCAGCCTCGCCTCCATCAAAGGCGGGGACAAGCACAACGCCATACCGCGGGAGGCGGAGGCCCACGTCGTCTTGCCCCGGGAGAGGGTGGAGGAGTTCCGGTCCCTGGTGGAGGCGGGCGGGCGCGCTCTCCAGGTGGAGTACAGGAAGGTCGATCCGGGCCTGGTGGTGGAGATCTCGCCCCTGGACCTTCCAGAGAGGGCGGCATCCATCGAGGACTCGAAGCGGGCCATAAACCTGATCAGGGCTCTGCCGAACGGGATCATCCGGTGGAGTCCCGAGATCACTGACCTCGTCGAGACCTCGACGAACCTCTCGGTGGTCTGGACCGAGGAGGACCACATATTCCTCCAGCTCGCCTCCCGGTCCTCATCGAGGGTCGGCCTGAAGACGACGACGGGAAGAATTCGGGCCGTGGCGAGGCTTGCGGGAGCCAAGGTTGAGAGGGGGGACAGGTACCCCGGAAGGCTCCCGAAGCTCGACTCAAAGCTACTGGCGGCCTGCAAATTCGCCCACAGAGACCTCTTCGGCCGCGAGCCGATGGTTAAGTCGATTCACGCTGGGTTGGAGATGGGGATAATCGGGGAGAAGTTTCCAAAGATGGAGATGGTATCCCTCGGAACTTTTATCGAGCACCCCCACTCTCCGAACGAGAGGGTGAAGATCTCGGCGGTGGAAGAGTTCTACCGGTTCGTCCTCGCGGCGCTGGAGAAGGTCTCGGAGATGGAATGTCTCCCTAAGAAATAATGACGGAATTTGTAAAATCGCGGGCCTCGCATCGGCGGGGCGGGGCCCATTTCCAGTCGAGCAAAACGGATCATATTTCGGTGGCTGCACTTTTGGCCAGCTCATGTCGTCGTCGTGGATTTGAATGGAGCTTTTATCATCGACGAACAGCGCCGCATCGTCGCCCGCCTCGACGAGCTCCATGCCTAGGTCGACGGGCTCAAGAAGCACCAGGTCCGGACGGCGGAGGAGCTGGACGCGCTCCTCCCGGCGGTGCTGGACAGGGCCTTCCGGGGCCAGCTCTGATCCCGCGCCGCCGGGCGGAAGGAACGAGACGGCGGGACCTGAGACTGATGAAAATCTCTATATGATGTCAAAACCGTATTAGAATACGGAGGGTTATTTTCGTGGGCGCGAAGATTCCAATCTTGCTCGTAATCGGCATTATGGCATCGGTCCTGCCCGTCTACGGTGGGCCAATGTTGACTCAGTGGTCTGTAGAAGACCAGCCTGGCGGCATCGCCATCAGCCCCTGGGGCGAGGTATACGTGACCATCAACAACAACCACAAGGTCGTTAAGTATTCGCCCGAGGGCGAGATGCTGGCTGAGTGGGACGTCGACGGCGTGATAGAGACAAATGGCATAACTGTCGGGCCTGGGGGCGAGGTATACGTGACCATCAACAACAACCACAAGGTCGTGAAGTACTCGTCTGATGGCGAGAAGCTGGACGAGTGGGCAGTGGATGGAATGATGAGCGGCATCGCCGTAGGGCCGAACGGACTCGTTTACATCTCCTTCACAAACCGTCTGATTCAGGTATTTGGGGGCTGATCAGGTCCGGTCTGATCCGATCCTCTCGGGCAGCTCTAGGCCCAGCTAGACTGACTCAAGAAGCACCAGGTCCGAACGGCGGAGGAGCCGGACGTGCTCCTCCCGGCGGTGCTGGATCGGGCCTTCCGGGGCCAGTTCTGATCCCGCGCCACCGGGAGGTATTCGGGAGATTTTATTTTACAACTTCTCTAAAAATCTGCTCACTCCGCCCGGCAGGTGAAGATGCTGTAGTGAAGCCAGGCGGTGAACCCCTCGCCCGACGTGGTGAAGACCCCCGGCCGCTGGCCGAATTCGCGCCCGACCTCCTCCCGGATCGAGGCGACCAGATCGGCCCCGAGGCCGTACCTCTCGGCGAGGTCGCCGGAGTCGAGCCGGAGGGGCGGCGCGGCCCCGATCTCGCTGAGGGATAAGCCCGCCTCCGCGAGGGCCGCCTCCAGCTCGTCGATGGTGAAGTACCACTTATCGGTTTCCATCATCTCGTAGGTCCGGTTGAGGCAGGCGGCGTCGCCATCGTCGGCGAAGCAGGCGGACTGGTGGACGAATAACTCCCCCTCGTGGAGCTGGCTCCGCAGGTGGCGGAGGAGGGGCTGAAGGCCAGAATTCCCGAAGTAGTGAAGGAGGGACCTCGCCACCAGGAGGAGGCGCCTGTCGTCGGCCACGAGATCCTGGCGGGCTACGGTCGATGCCGAGGCCGCGAGCCGCTCGATCCTCCCGTCGTTGCAGGCCGAGAGCTGCCGATCGGATACGTCCACGTCCACCAGTCGGATTCCGGGGAGAGGCCGTCGCCTCAGAAGCTCTCTGAGGAGAAAGCCGGTCCCACCGCCCAAGTCTGCGATGACGTCGGGGCGGGCGGCGTCGACGGCTGAGAGGATGGCAGCGGTCAGGGGCTCTGCCACTTTGGGGTCGGAGAAGTAGTGGTGGTGGAAGCTCCCCCAGCGTGTGCCGTGGATCTTCATCTCCCTTCTGACCGAATCCTCTTCGCGGGACAATCGGTTTCTCTCCTGGATTACATTCGTCCTCGGACGTTGCCGATAAACTGCTAATACGTTGCCAAAGAATTGCCAATTAAAAATTGTCTTGTACTCACAGCTGTTTCTTCATCTCTTCCGAGCTGATGCACTTCTCATCTTTCCGAGACGCGATCACCGATAGGTCATGAAGATCCTCCTGCAGCTTTTCATCCTTCAAGGCCATGAGGTGAGCCTCTATCGCCTCCTTGCTGTTGCTGAGGGTCTCCTCGATCGTCTCTCCCTGAGAGTGGCAGCCCGGAAGCTCCGGCACCTCGGACCAGTAGCCGCCCTCCTCCGCCGGGTGTATCAGAACTGTGTATTCCATGACTCCACCATTGGGCGGCGGTCTCAGCAGACCTCCGCTCCCTCGCCCTCAGCAGCCTCCAGCTTCTCCAGAACCGGCCTCGTCGAGACCGAGTTCATCTCAAGCCCCAGCTCCTCGGCGCCAAGGCCGAGGGCGAGCCCCGCCATCTGGGTGACGTATAAGATCGGAAGATCGATCTCCTCGCCGAACTTCTTCTCCAGGAGCGGCTGGTTTGCGTCCAGCATCAGATGGCATAATGGGCACAAGGCGACGACGAAGTCCGCACCCGACTCCTTCGCATTCCTGAGGATACGAATGAGGGTCTCGGCGGCGGCCTCCTCCACGGGCATGAAGATGGGGCCGCAGCAGCACTTCATTTTTAATCTGAAGTCGGTCGGCTCCGCGCCCAGGGTCCGGATGAGGTTTTCGAGGATCGAGGGGTTCTCGGGGCTGTCGATTCCTCCGCCGGGGCGCGTCAGGAGGCAGCCGTAGTAGGGGGCGGCCTTCAGCCCCGCCAGGGGCCGGACGACGATGTCCTCTGGATCCTCGGCCTCGCCGAGGGCTTTCGTGATCGTCTCGATGACGTGCTCGACCTCCTTCGCCTCCTCGTACTTTTTCTCCAGGGCCTCGTTCACCCTCTTTTTCATATGGCGGTCACCGAGGCGGATCATGGCGGCCCGGAGCCTGCTGTAGCAGATGGAGCAGGAGGTCATCACCGGAAGCTCTGTCCTCACCAGGTTCCTCGCGGCCAGGGCCGTCGAGACGACCTCGTTAGAGACGTGGGTTGCGCCGCAGCAGTTCCAGTCGTCGATCTCCTCCAGCTCGACGCCCAGGGCCCTGCAGACCGCCAGGGTGGAGATCTCGTACTCTCTGCCCGTCGACCTCGCAACGCACCCCGGATAATATGCAAGCTTCATATCACAGCCTCCTTCGTCTCCTCGGCCCCTCCAGCCTTCTCCGTCTCTCCGGACTTCTCGGCCTCTTCAACCGCTTCGGCTTTTGCCTCGTCTACTAGAAGCTCGAAGATCTGCTTCACCTCCTCGATGCCCTCGATCCTCTCGCCTTTGGCGGCCTCAAAGCTCAGC